>NZ_JAXIXE010000041.1:0-153001 GCF_036305205.1 Megasphaera massiliensis | reverse complement strand
ATGTATGGAGCGGACCGGTACTAATAGACCGAGGACTTGACTTAAGCAGCGAACCAGGTTTAAAGGACCGAAGGGACGCATAAACCTTCGTGAGTCGCTTACTCCGAAGTAAAACTTCGGAGTGGGTAAGGGAATCTGGAAACAGATATAAATCTCAGACTGGAAGCTGTAAAGCGACTAGTCATAAGGACTCAGAATGATGTGAAAGATAAAACGTTAAGACAAACATTTTTATGCAGTTGTCAGGATACGAATCCTGAAACATATTCAGTGGCGATAGCTGCGGGGATCCACCTGTTCCCATGCCGAACACAGCAGTTAAGGCCGCAAACGCCGAAAGTACTTGGGGGGAGGCCCCTTGGGAGGATAGGAAGCCGCTGATTAAGCTAAGAAGCACTAGCAAATGCTAGTGCTTCTTTTTGTATGTAAACAATGAAATAAAAATTACGACGGATGTCGAAGACGACGAGACTGCCGTTATCAGAACGATGTGTGCGACTTTGTGACCGGATGCTGTAAGCGACAAGACTGCCGCTATCGGAACTAGGTGGCAGCCCTTAATCAGAAAGCCGCAGGCAACTAGTTCCAGTTATTCTTACCTATGAGGCTTCTTTACCGATGGATGCCGAAGGCGAGCAGTCATCCTTCATCAGGCTCCTCTACCTTTAAAAATTCTTTCTTTCCTTTAAATTACCCTGCTCCCAGAACATCATTCCCAAACATAAAAACTGCCATCAGCCTAGCATCTGATGGCAGTAAATCTTTCGTATAAAGTTGTTTTCCTTCCTTAAGACAGCTTTCGTGTCGCTTCTTCACTATCACTGCCAAGGTTTTTATCGCCATTCTTTAACGGGAAGATGACCGAAACCGTCGTGCCTTCATGTACCTTGCTTTTCAAGGTTATTTCAGCCTTGTTGGCCTTCGCAATGTATTGGGCGATAGACAGTCCTAAACCCGATCCGCCCGTAGCTTTGGTTCGCGATGAATCGACGCGGTAGAAACGTTCAAATACGCGGTTTAAATCCTTTTCCGGGATACCGATGCCCGTATCGGCAATGCGATAGATTACTTCTTTTTCATCAGCTTGGCAGGATAAGGTAATTTGTTTACCGGCAGGTGTGTATTTTATGGCATTGTCGATAAAAATGCGGAGCATCTGTTTGACACTTCCCGGTTCGGCGATGATGACGGCCTTATCGTTATCGGTAAGGCGAATGTCGTGTTCCTTATCGATAAGGGTGATTTCGCTGTAAACTTCTTGCAGCAGCTGGGCCGTGTCGATTTCCGTAAAGTGTTTGATAAGAGTGCCGTTATTGGAACGGGCGAAAAAGAGCAGTCGTTCCGTAAGCTGCTTCATATAATCCGTTTCGGATTTTATGGCGGTAAGGCCTTCGTTGAGGACGGCCGGATCTTCTTTTCCCCAGCGGTCGAGGAGATCGGCATAACCGGCGATGACCGTAATGGGTGTCCGAAGTTCATGAGAGGCGTCGCTGATAAACTGCTGCTGCTTCTTGTAGCCGTATTCGATTCGGTCTAGGGCCTGATTGATGGTTACGGCTAAGTCGTGGAGTTCATTTTTATTGTCCGATAGGGCAATTCGGTTGTCGAGGCGGTTGACTTCGATGGTCTTTACGGTGTCATTGATGACCTTTAACGGTGCCAATGATTTTCTCATGAAGTACATGCCGGTGACGATGGTTAGAATGAGGCTGATGAGGATGGAGGCTAACAGCTGTTTGGACAGGAGGGAGATGAAGTTCGTTTCTTTATCCGGCCGCTGTGAAAAACGGAGGTAATAATTCATTCCCTGTTTATTTGTCCAAAGACGGTAATAGGAGAATTCTGAAGCTTCATTCCCTTGGACCTTCGTAGGCAAGGGGTTTTCTTCAGGCGTACTGATAGCGTCGTCGATATAACGGTCGCTGAGTTTTCGAACGGCGTGAGTCGGCCCATTGTCGATGATAAGATGGCCGGCACCGTCATAGATTTGTAAATTCATCTGTGGCGGTAGATTGGCTTGGACGAAGATGGTCGTATCGACTTTTCCATACGTATCTAAATAGTGCACGGCTGCTTCGGCATTATCCATCAGTTGATCGCGCAAGGCGTTGTTCATAATATAATGAATGCTGGTAAGAGTGGCGACGGATACTGTCAGCAGGATGAAGAAGACGATGGCGGAGTAGAGCAGGACCATCTTGGCAAAGATGGGCAGTGGTGCGATAAGAACTTGTCGGATAAGCCAGCGATTAATCTTCTGCCACATAGCCGACTCCCCGAACTGTACGGATATAGTTGCGGTAGTCAGGACCGAGTTTGCCGCGAAGATAACGGATATAGACGTCGACGATGTTCGTATCACCGGCAAAGCCGTATCCCCAGACTTCTTCCAGAATACGCGACCGCGATAAGACGATATTTTTATTCACGATTAGATAGACGAGAAGCTCGAATTCTGTCTTCGAGAAGCGGATTTTCCGAGGGCCGATGACGGCTTCATGGCGGTCGACAAATACCGTCATTTCACGGAGATGGAGATATCGTTCTTGATTTTCAAGCTGGCGACGTTCTCTCAGAAGGGCCCGGATACGGGCAAAGAGCTCTTTGCTGTTAAAGGGTTTCGTCAGGTAATCGTTGGCCCCGCTGTCCAGGCTGTAGACCTTAGTTTCGATATCATCCCTTGCCGATAACATCATAATCGGAACATTCGATAACTCCCTCGTTCGTTTACAGATGCTCAGTCCGTCGATGTCGGGGAGCATGATGTCGAGGAGTATGAGATCGAAGCGTTCCTGGCAAATGCGGTCTAAGGCGGCGGCGCCGTTATACTCAATCCCGCAGTCATAGCCTTCGTGCTCCAGTTCCATTTGGATGAACCGAGCGATTGGTTTTTCGTCTTCAACGATCAAAATACTTGTGTTTCCAGGCATATAAAAACCTCCGATCAAAAGTAGTTTTACACCCCGTTTACTTATATACTTTCTATTATAACGTATATCCTCTCTCTTTTGTACCATCGGCTTATGTCTTTTTTGTATCGCTCACCTGGACATTATCACAAAAAAGTCACAACAATTTAATCTCTTTTTAATGTTTAGGCATTTACTTTTTCCGAGAACCTGTTATGATAGTAAGTGTAGAAGAGATCATCTACGAGATGTTGGAGATTTAAGTCTGTTCATTACACCCCTCGAACACCCCTTATCTTATTTCTTCAACTGCTGAGATATTGTCTTCCCCCGATGATATCTTGCAATAAGAAAAAGCCGGCCCCCCTCGCCGGCTTTTTTCTATGGGTGCAATAATGACGATGAACTATGATTTTGAATAAATTTTGAGAAAAATATTTTGTGTTATGCCAAAAAGCTAGGAAATACCTATATCTTCACCCTTTCGGTATTCATTGACAAGTTTTTGGATTCGTGCAATAATGGAACAGACGACGGGGGTTACCCCGAAAATTGATGTTGGGAGGTGAAAAATATGCATGTTATTTCCGACGAATGCGTAAAATGCGGCGCTTGCGCTAGCACCTGTCCTACGGGCGCTATCGAAGAAGGCGAAACGAAATACGTTGTAACTGATTCCTGCATCGATTGCGGCGCTTGTGAATCCGCTTGTCCTACCGGCGCAATTTCTGCTGAATAATTGCCAGGGCAATTCAATAAGAAAAGAGACATGTATTGGCATGTCTCTTTTTTTATTGAATTGTATCCTTGTCCTATGCTAAAATAAAGTGACTGTAAGTTACATAGTAGGAGGAATTTACCTTGTATGTATTAGGCATTGCCTTGGCCGTCGCCTTTGTCGACCAACTCACGAAGTTTGTTGTGCAGCAGGAAATGGCCCTTCATGAATCCATTCCGGTTATTCCGGGATTTTTTCATATTACTTATATTTTGAATAAAGGCGCTGCTTTTGGTATTTTAGAACATCAACAGTGGCTTTTTTTAATTATTGCCCTTATTTTATTCCTTTTATACGGTATTTTTCGAAAGAAAATGCCGAAACATCCTGTAGTTTCCGGCGGAACCGGACTGCTTCTAGGAGGAGCTTTGGGCAACGCTGTCGACCGGACCTTTGCCGGTGCCGTGACGGATTTCTTTGATTTTAGAATCTGGCCGGTGTTTAATGTAGCCGACATCGGCATCGTCGTCGGTGTGGCTTTATTGTTATGGTATAGTTGGACGCATCTGTCGGATAAATGAGGTTGAAAAATGGAACATAAAGAATTTGTTATTACAGCAGAAGAGAAGGGAAAACGCCTCGATGTCTATTTGGCGGCAGCCCTCGATGTTTCGCGAAGCTATGCGCAGCAGCTCATCCAAGGTGAAGACGTTGTTGTAAATGATAAGCAGGCAAAGTCTAATTATCGTTTGAGTGAAGGCGACGTCGTCTGCGCTCAGTTAGACGTACAGGAAGAATATAATGTGGAGCCTGAGAATATCCCCCTCGATGTCGTTTATGAGGATAAGGACATCATCGTCGTCAATAAGGCACGAGGCATGGTCGTTCATCCGGCAGCCGGAAATTTTGACGGGACATTGGTCAATGCCCTGCTCTACCACTGTCAGGGGGAACTGTCCGGCATCAATGGCGTCATCCGGCCGGGCATCGTTCATCGTTTGGACAAGGATACGTCAGGAGTCATGGTCGCGGCTAAGACTGACGAGGCTCATAAAGGTCTTGCTGTGCAGATCAAGGCCCATTCGGCGCACCGAACCTACTGGGCCTTGGTCCATGGCAATATTTCCGAAGAAAAGGGCGTTATCGATGCTCCTATCGGCAGACATCCGAAGGACCGCATACGGATGGCGGTGACCTTTAAGGGCGGCCGCGAGGCTGTTACTCATTTCCGGGTCCTCAAACGTTACGGTGACTATACCTGGGTGGAATGTAAACTGGAGACGGGGCGGACTCATCAAATTCGCGTTCATATGGCCTATATCCATCATCCCGTCGTAAATGACCCCTTATATGGGTATAAGAAAGATGATTTTCCCATTGACGGGCAGGCACTTCATTCCCATTCGCTCGACTTAGTTCATCCTGTCACGAAACAGTTGATGCACTTTGAAGCCCCGGCGCCGGACGATTTTCTCGAATGCCTGAAGCGGGCCGAACAGAAGGAGTGACAGTATGTGGAAAGAAAAGACACTGCTCATGGATGAAAAAGCGATGGGGCGGGCCATTCGCCGTATTGCTCATGAAATCATTGAACATAATAAAGGTCTCGACAGTACGATCCTGGTCGGCATCCATACCCGAGGAGTTCCTTTAGCCAAGCGACTGGGGCAGGAACTGACGGCCATCGAAGGGCGAACGGTCCCGGTCTACGATCTGGATATTTCGGCCTACCGTGACGATGGCCGCAAGAGTCCCATTGCTATTACCGATGCCAGTAAGTTCGATGCTGACGGCAAGACCGTCGTTCTCGTCGATGACGTCTTGTTTACCGGTCGGACAGTCCGGTCGGCCTTAAACGCCATCATGGAATTGGGGCGTCCGCAGTTCATCGAGCTTGCCGTCCTCGTCGACAGAGGGCATCGAGAACTCCCAATCCGGGCCGATTACGTCGGCAAAAATGTACCGACGTCACGTAGAGAAGACGTGGCCGTTCAATTGAAGGAAACGGACCGACAGGATCGCGTTATTCTGCGGGAATTGACGAAATAAGGGACCAGAGGCTGCCGCTTTGCGGCAGTCTTTTTTTATTGATTTCCCCTTTATTTATGCTATACTTAAGAAAAAAACATACGTTTTGCTATATATTCAGAAAGAAGGGGTTGTGATGAAAAAGATTTTAAATGATGTCGATAGTGTCGAAGCCGAAATGATTCAGGGTTTGGTCAAATCGGCACCGAAGATGCTGCGCAAACTCGATTACGGTACGATTGTCGTGAGAGCCAATAAAAAAGAAGGCAAGGTTGCCTTGGTCAGCGGCGGCGGAAGCGGTCATGAACCGGCCCATGCCGGTTATGTCGGAGCGGGGATGCTCGATGGTGCCGTTGCCGGTACGGTATTTACGTCGCCTACACCGGACCAGGTACTGGAAGGTATTAAAGCGGTGGCCACGGAGCAAGGCGTCCTCTGTATCGTTAAAAACTATACCGGTGATATCATGAATTTTGAAATGGCCGTTGAAATGGCCGCCGATGAAGGCATCAAGGCAGACTATGTCGTTGTCAATGATGACGTCGCCGTTCGTGACAGTCTGTATACCACGGGTCGCCGCGGTGTAGCCGGTACCGTTTTCGTCCATAAGCTTGCCGGCGCCAAGGCGGAACAGGGGGCATCGCTGGCAGACGTAAAAGGCGTTGCCGAAAAGGTCGTTGCCAACGTCCGCTCCATGGGCATGGCTATCGAGCCGTGTACTGTCCCGGCAGCGGGGAAACCGGGGTTTGAACTAGCCGATGACGAAATGGAAATCGGGATCGGCATTCACGGCGAACCGGGGACTCATCGGGAAAAACTGCGTCCGGCTAATGAAATCGCCAAGATGCTCATCGATGAAATTTTATCCGACCTCGACTATAAAGGCAGGGATGTCGTCGTTATGGTCAATGGCATGGGCGGCACTCCGCTCATGGAACTGTATATCGTCAATAATTTTGTGCAGGACTATCTCAAAGAGCAGGGCGTCCATGTCTATGACACGATGGTTGGCAACTACATGACCTCCATTGAAATGGCAGGATTTTCCTTGACGCTCCTGCGCTTGGACGATGACATGAAAGCCCTCTATGACGCACCGGCAGATACACTGGCTTGGAAAAAATAAAAGGGGATGATTTCGTTGGATACGAAGCAGATGGCGGCCATCATTGAAGGAATGGCTAAGAAGATTGAAGCAGAAAAAGACTTTTTGACCCAGCTCGACAATGAAATTGGCGATGGAGATCATGGAATCAATATGGCACGAGGCTTTGCAGCCGTAGAAAAGAAACTGCCGTCTTTGCGTGACGGTGATATCGGTTCTCTTCTTAAAGGCGTGGGTATGCAGCTCGTGTCGACGGTCGGCGGCGCTTCGGGGCCGCTCTATGGAACGGCCTTCATGAAAGCCGGTATGGCCTGCAAGGGCTTGACGGAACTCGATGGCCCGGCCTTTGTCAAAGCGATGGAGGCTGCTGTAGACGGTATTAAGATGCGCGGCAAGGCGACAGAAGGCGAAAAGACGATGCTCGATGCCTTGTGCCCGGCCTTAAAAGCCTTGCAGGACGATGTCGCTGCCGGCAAATCGTTAAAGGAAGCTTTGGCCGATGCGGCGTCAGCTGCTGAAAAAGGGGTAGAATATACCAAGACCATTATTGCTACGAAAGGGCGGGCCAGCTATTTAGGCGAACGCAGTGTAGGCCATCAAGACCCGGGGGCGACATCGGCTTTTTATTTGCTGCAGGTCTTGGCAGAAATGGCATAAGATATAGGAGTTGAAGAAAATGGTAGGAGTCGTATTGGTTTCACATAGTCAGAAAGCTGCCGAAGGGGCGGCGGAACTTGCCCTTATGATGGCACCGGATGCGCCGGTCAAGGCTGCCGGAGGCCTCGAAGACGGTAGTCTCGGTACGAGTTTTGAAAAAATCAGTGCTGCCGTTGAAGCGGCAGATCAAGGGGATGGGGTAGCCTTGATCATGGATATGGGCAGCGCAGTCATGACGGCTGAAATGGTGGCCGAAAGCATGGACGATCGGAAAATCCGTCTCTTGGATTGCCCTTTTATCGAAGGCGCTGTCATTGCCGCTATTGAAGCGGCCGGCGGCACCCCTCTTTCGGCCATGCAGGAAAAAGTAGAATCCAGCCGGGATAGGAAGTTGTAAGCAGTCACGATGAAACACTTTTTTAAACGACTCTCCCTCATCTTTATTTGTCTGGCCGTTCTCGTCGCCGGTGTCGGCATGTATATCGGCAATATGGCCTACGAAGAATTTTACGATGCACCGTGGGATCAGATACTGGGGATTGAAAATCACAGCCGCGACGTTTCGACGATCCGTCAATGGGAACGGGAACGGGATTGGGAACCGGTCCGGGTCAATGCGCCGGACGGAAAAATCCTGCGCGGGACCTATATTGAAAATCGCCGCGACTCACACAAGACGGTTATCCTCATCCATGGTTTGTACCAAAATAGAACAATGTGTCTGCCCTACATGGATGAATACCGCCGCCTGGGTTATAACATTCTGCTCATCGATTTGCGGGGCCATGGTGAAAGTGAAGGTGACCACACCGAATGGGGGATAAGCGAAGTCGATGACTTACTGATGTGGTGTCAGTGGCTGCAAAACCGCGATCCGCAGATGACCATCGGCCTGCACGGTATTTCCCTTGGCGCCTCGATGGCCTTGTTGTACGCCGGCAGTGAATACGGTCAGGATTTATCTTTCGTCGTTGCCGATAGTGCCTATGGCAATATCATCGCCCTCGGACGGGAAAAATTATGGCAGGCCGTCGGTGATAAACGGGCTATTTGGGGGTATAACCTTCTCGATCCCTTCTTCCAGGCGGCCATGTTCTACCATACTCATAAAATGGTGTCGTCCCTGGAACCGGCCCAGGCTGTAAAACGGATGAAAGTCCCGGTACTTTTTCTTCACGGCAGTGAGGATGAATTGGTTCCGGTGAAGACTGCCAGAAGTTTATATGACAACTGTACGAGTCCTAAGAAGGAAATTCATATTTTTGAAGGATCTCCTCATGCCGTTGGCATTGAGACCGACCAAAGTGAATATATGCGTGTTTTGAGCCAATTCTTAGAAGAGGATGCCGATTCAGTCTAAAAAATGTCTGGATCTATGCATTTCCGATACTTGACTATTTTTCGATACCCGACTATTATTAGTATAGTACATTTCCGCCATCTACTAGATATGGTAGATGGCGGTTGTATGTCTACGATACATTGTTGGAGGAGGAAATGGAATGAACGAACAAGAATGGCTCGGCAGTGACAATCAGCTGGGACTCGATATTTGGAAGAATAAATACTGTGATGATGGCGAAACTTTCGACCACTGGCTTGAACGAATCAGCGGCGGCGACAGTGAAGTGGCTGATTTGATCAAAGAAAAAAAGTTTCTCTTTGGCGGCCGTATCTTGGCAAACCGCGGACTGGAATGCGAAGGCAAAAAGATAACCTTATCCAATTGTTACGTCATGACACCGCCGGAAGACAGTATTGAAAGCATCTTCGACCGGGCCGGGAAACTGGCGCGTACCTATAGCTACGGCGGCGGATGCGGCATCGATATTTCTCAGCTCAGTCCGAAAGGCGCCCGCATCAACAACGCGGCTAAAGAAACGAGCGGTTCCATTTCCTTTATGACTCTCTATTCGCTGGTTACGGAACTTATCGGCCAGAACGGGCGCCGCGGCGCACTGATGATTTCCATCGACTGTGCTCACCCGGACGTGCTGGATTTCATTAAGCTTAAAACGGACCTTGATAAAGTTACGAAGGCCAATATTTCTATTCGCCTTAGCGATGAATTCATGGAAGCCGTCAAGGAGCATAAGCAGTTCCGCCTGCACTTCACCCGTAAAGAAACGGGGCAGGTCATCGAAAGCTTGGTCAACGCAGCTGATGTATTCCGTCTCGTTGCTGAAACGAACTGGGATTATGCCGAACCGGGAGCCCTCTTTTGGGACCGCATCAAGTCGTGGAACCTCTTGGCCAATACGCCGGAATTCTCCTTTGCCGGTGTCAATCCCTGTGCGGAAGAACCCTTGCCGGCCGGTGGTTCATGCCTCCTCGGCAGCCTCAACTTGGCAAACTTCGTAACATCCCCCTTTACGCCGAATGCTTCCTTTGACTTTGACGAATTCAAGCGCTGCGTCGTCATCGCCGTTCGCGCTTTAAATGACGTTCTTGAAGAAGGCCTTCCCCTCCATCCCTTGGAAGAACAGCGGGAAAGCGTTACGGCTTGGCGCCAGATCGGCCTCGGTATCATGGGCCTTGGTGACATGCTCATTCAGATGGGACTGACCTACGGCAGTAAGGATGCCGTTGATTTCTGCCATGATATCGGCTTTGCCATGGCGGATACGGCCATTGCCGCTTCGGCGGATCTGGCACACGAACGGGGTGCCTTTGCTAAATGCCATATCGATGAAATCATGAGCACACCGTATTTTAAAGCCAATACGACGGATGCAACGGCTGAAAAGGTAAAGGAATACGGCCTGCGCAATTCCCAGTTGCTCACCATCGCGCCGACGGGAACCTTGTCGACGATGCTCGGCATTTCCGGCGGGATTGAACCGATTTACGCCAATTTCTACGAAAGAAAAACTGAATCCCTTCACGGGACGGACGTGTACTACAAAGTCTATACGCCTATCGTGGAACGGTATATGAAGGCCCGTAAGCTGAAAGATGACGGTGAATTGCCGGATTACTTCGTCACGGCCTTGACCCTCGACTACCGCGAACGCGTCGCCATGCAGGCTGCTTGGCAGCGTCACATCGATGCGTCCATCAGTTCGACAGTCAATGTACCCAACAGCTTCACCGTCGAAGATACGGAAAACCTCTACCTCTTGGCCTATGAAAACGGCTGCAAGGGCCTGACCTTATTCCGTGACGGCTGCAAACGGGCCGGCATCCTGACGACGCATGAAGAAGAAAAACCGGTACCGACGGCCGGCGAAGGCCTCGAACGCGGTGAAATCGTCAGCATCGACGACAACGTCATCGGCAAGAAGCGCAAGCTCATTACGGGCTGCGGCAGCCTGCACTGCATGGCCTTCTTTGATCCCCAGACCGGGGCTCTGCTTGAAACGTATTTGAGTAAGGGATCTACGGGCGGCTGCAATAACTTCATGATCGGCCTGTCGCGTATGATTTCTATCAGCGCCCGTGCCGGCATCGATATCTATACTATCGTCGATCAGCTCAATTCGACGGGGAACTGCCCGTCCTATTCGGTCCGCCGGGTGACGCGCGGTGATACCAGCCGCGGCTCGTGCTGCCCCATGGCCGTCGGCAATGCCCTCCTCGACATGTTCGATGAAGTCCAGCAGGAACTGCAGCAGACGGAATCCGTCGCCAGCGGTCATACCCCACCGGTGAAAAAAGCTCCGGTCCGCCCGAGAGCTGAAAAGAAAGTCACGGCTGAAAGCATCCTTTGCCCGCAGTGCGGCGAACCCTTGACCTTCGAAGGTGGCTGCAATACCTGCAAGAACTGCGGCTGGAGTAAATGCAGTTAAGGTAAGTGGGAGGGCTCATCGTCTCTTTTTATCCCATGGGTAGATGATTTCTTTGTCTGTCGATTTTATGGTATAATAAATACGAATTATTACGGAAAATTTTCGTATTTATTACGTAAAATTTACTGATGAAGGAGCGTCGATTATGCAGCGGTTTTTGTGTTTACAGCAACACAGGAAATACCTTTATCAAGGTATTTCCTGTGTTTTTCTTTTTGTTTTCTTTGGTCTGCTGATTCAAATGTCAACATTGTCAGTATCTTCTTTTGTATTTAAGTCACGGTTACTTTTTAGTGGAATAACGGCTGCATTGAGTATGACCCTTTGGAACTACACAAAAGGATACATTATTGCCTTTATCTTTTATACAGGGATTTTCCTATCCTCGGCATTCGTACCGATTTTTGTCGGACAGCATGTTGAGAGAGCTGAAATTATAGCTGCTTATTTGTTAGGGTCCATGGTCTTTCTTTTTTTGACCGATTTACTATATCTCAGTCGGCATCTAGCATTGACGGTGATGCGACGTCTTAGCAATGGAATACTTTATTTTTGTTTAGTTTTAGCGTTGTTGATGCCTCTTGTTATTTGGGGATATTATGCCGTTAGCGGTCGTGTATTGTCAGCAACGATTGTATTGACTTTATTTCAAACGAATGGCAGTGAATCGCTGGCGTATTTAAAAAGTCAAAACTTGGTCAGTTGGGTGGGAACCCTCGTAATTCTTGTTTTTGTTCTCGGTGGGACGACATATTTTTTACATCGCTTAGCCGTTCCTATCCTTTCTTTTCCCAAGAAGACGGCTGTTTTATTGTCAATTTTCATCTTGGGAGTCAGCAGTCATACCATTGTCAAAGGGACGGATTATTTACCGGTGCGCATTGCCAGGGAGACAACGGATTCTCTACAGCAGTATAAAGCATACGGCAAGGCAAAAGCGCAGCGAGCATACCGGTTACAGCAATTGAATGGGCTGCATATTGAATCTGCGGGTGGGGTATTTATTCTGGTTATTGGTGAGTCTGAAACGCGGGATCATATGCAGGCATATGGCTATGATCGTGATACGACGCCATGGCTGATGGAAGTATCCCGTCAACCGGGAGCTATCCTTTTCCGGAATGCCTATTCCAACCACACGCATACAGTTCCCGTCCTGACTTATGCCCTGAGTGAAAAAAATCAATATAATGATATTTCGTTGGAAAAAGCTTATTCACTAATAGAAATCGCTAAAGCGGCAGGATATGATACATATTGGATCAGTAATCAGCGGAAATATGGTGCATGGGATACGCCTGTTGCTGAAATGGCCAGTACGGCAACTCATCAGATTTGGATGAATGAACGGGCTGGGACCCATGATTTACGGTCCGACCACTACGATGAAGATTTGGTAGATGCGCTTCCTGACAGCCGTGATGTGAAGAATGCCTTAATCGTTATTCATCTCATGGGGAATCACGGTGCATATACTGATCGCTATCCTGTAGAATGGAAACATTACAGCGGCGAATCAAAATCGGTTGATGCCTATGATGATGCGGCCCGATACAATGATTATGTTTTACAGACACTTTATGACAAGCTGAAGGACAATCCGAACTTCAAAGGCTTTGTCTATTTTTCGGACCATGGGGAAGACGTAGAGAAAAACTATGGTCATGAAGCTAGCAAATTCACTGCGACGATGAGCCATATTCCGTTGTTCATGATCCTAAGTCCGTCTTTTCAGGCAGAACGGCCGCAAACGGTGCAGAGTTTACAAAACCATCGTGAAAGCTATTGGACCAATGACTTGATTTATAACCTTATGACCGACCTTATGGGAATTGAAGGTGTCCCGGGCAGTGATCCTGATTGGGACTTGGCATCGCCTGAATACAGCATGAGTAAAGGTAACCTCCGGACTTTGCATAACAAAACTCCCCTGCCTGAATGAGAATGCAGTCTGTAAAGGGCGTAAATGTTTTTTTACTAAAGCCAGTATTGACAGACTGGGACATTATGTTTATAATATACATAATTTTACAGAAAGCGATGAAAGAGAAGCAAATTACGGGTCTTTTCAGAGAGCTGCCGGTCGGTGCGAGGCAGTATGGCTGTAAGGCGTTCCGCTCCGGAGCTGCAAATGATGAATTTGACGGGTACGCCCGATACAGCGGTACAAGTTGGCCGAAAGGCAAGTTGGGTGGCAACGCGGGAATACAACTCTCGTCCCTTTGATGGGACGGGAGTTTTTTTTATAGCAGAAGACTTTCCCTGCGGTCTTCGCTGCACAAGAGGGGGAGAAACATGAAAAGAGTGTACAATTTCAATGCCGGTCCATCGGCAATGCCTTTGGAAGTACTGAAAGAAGTGCAAGATGAATTTCTCGATTTCAATGGAACCGGTATGAGTATCGTTGAAATCAGTCATCGCAGTGCCGCCTATCAAGCTATGCAGGATGATACGGTGGCCATGCTGAAGAAGCTCTTGGTCGTTCCGGATGATTATCATATCGTCTTTATCCAAGGCGGCGGCAGTATGCAGTTTACCATGCATGCAGCCAATTTCCTGAAAAATCGCGGCGGGTATTTGAATACCGGCGTCTGGTCCAATAAGGCTATGGAAGCGGCGTCCTTTTTCGGCGAAACCTATGAAGTCGCTTCGAGTAAGGCTGAGGGATTTTCTTACATTCCCAAAGCGGACAGCTTCGCCGTAAAAGCGGATACGGACTACGTCTATATGACGTCGAACAACACGATTCACGGGACGCAGTGGAAGAGTTTTCCCTCCTTCGACGTGCCTTTGTTCTGCGATATGTCCAGCGACTTTCTCAGCCGTCCCGTCGATATCAAGCAGTTTGATTTCATCTATGCCGGTGTTCAGAAAAATGTCGGTCCTGCCGGCGTCGTCGTAGCCATCATCAAAGATGATCTCTTGAAAAAAGTCTGCCGCGACTTGCCGGTCATGATGCAGTATAAGACCTACGTCGATCATGATTCAACGTATAATACACCGCCGGTGTTCAATGTTTACTTCGTCAATAAAGTCGCTCACTGGCTTGATCGTAACGGCGGCCTCTCGGCCATGGCGAAGCGCAATCAGGAAAAAGCAGCCCTCGTCTATGACGCCATCGATGAAAGCAACGGCTTTTATCGGGGCCATGCCGCGAAAGATTCACGCAGCCTGATGAACGTCACCTTCAACCTGCCGACTCCGGAACTGGAAGCTCAGTTCGTCGCAGCCGCAGCCGAACAGGATCTCATCGGCATCAAAGGGCACCGCTCCATCGGCGGCTGCCGAGCTTCTCTGTATAATGCCGTTACGGAAGAAGGCTGCCGGGCCTTGGCGGATTTCATGAAAGATTTCCATAAAAAGCATTAATATTGTATATAAGGAATAGGATCTATAGGGGGATACGAAAATGAAAATTTTAGTCAGCGATGACGTATCGATGAAGGGCGTAGAGCTCCTTCGTGAAAATGGTTACGAAGTCGACGTTAAGAAAAATCTTGATGAAGACGGCCTCATTGCCTGCATTGGCGAATACGACGGCCTCATTACCCGCTCGATGACCCACGTTACGGAAAAGGTCATCGCCGCCGCAACGAAACTGAAAGTCGTCGGCCGTGCCGGTGTCGGTGTCGACAGCATCGACTTGAAGAGCGCTACGGCTCGCGGCATTGTCGTCGTCAATACGCCGACGTCGAATACGTTAGCGGCGACGGAACACACCTGCGCCATGATTATGGCCATTACCCGCCACATTCCTCAGGCTCATAATTCCCTGATGGCCGGCAACTGGGACCGCAAGACCTTTACTGGCATTCAGCTCCAGAATAAGACTCTCGGCATCATCGGCGTCGGCCGCATCGGTTCGCGGATTGCAAAACGGATGCAGGCCATGGAAATGAAGACCATCGGCTATGACCCGTATATTCCCGAAGAACGGTTTAAACAACTCGGCGTTGAACCCGTCGATTTAGATACCCTTCTCGAACGGTCGGACTACATTACGATGCACACGCCGCTGACCAAGGAAACGACAGGCCTTATCGGTAAGGATGAAATTGCCAAGATGAAAGATGGCGTGCGGGTCATCAACGTCTCGCGCGGTGCCGTCCTCGACATCAATGCCCTGGCCGATGCCTTGAAGAGCGGCCACGTAGCCGGCGCTGCCATCGACGTATTTCCGACGGAACCGCTTACGACGGATATCAATCCCTTCGTTGGCATGGATAATGTCGTCATCACGCCGCATCTCGGCGCTTCGACCGTAGAAGCACAGATCGGTGTTTCCGTTGACGTTGCCGAAGGCGTCATGGAAGCCTTGAAGGGCGAACCCGTTGCTACGGCTGTCAATATGGCTCCCGTTCCGCCTCATGTCTACAACGTTATCCATCCTTATTTCGACCTCATGGAACGGATGGGGAATTTAGGCGTATATTTGGCCGATGCACCCATGAAGGAAATCGAAGTCGAATATACGGGCGAACTGGCCGATACGGAAACGCGCCTCTTGACGACGGCCGTTCTTAAAGGGGCTTTAAATCCCATCCTGCAGGAATCGGTCAATTACGTCAACGCTTCTGAAGTGGCTAAGACGCGCCACATTGCCGTTAAGGAAATCAACAGTCAGTCCAACAACTACTTTGTAAACTCAGTTACTGTCCGCGTTCGGACCAATAAAGGCGAACACGCCATTGTCGGCGTCCTGTTCAATGGGACGGAAGCGAAAATCGTTCAGATCGATGAATACCGCGTCGACTTTAAACCGGAAGGCTACTTGCTCCTCGTACCCCACGTCGACCAGCCGAATATGATCGGTCAGATTTCGACCATCCTCGGCCAGGCTCATATCAACATCATGGGCATGCAGGTCGGCCGCATGACGACGACGGGCAACAACATCATGGCCATTGCCGTCCAGGATGATATTCCTAACGACATCATGGTCAAGCTCCGCTCGATCAACGGGATTCTCGACATTAAACTCATTCACTGTGACACACACTAAAAGGGGAAGATTATGGTACGCATCATACTTATTCGCCACGGCGAAACACAATGGAACATTGAAGGCCGCTACCAGGGACAGGAAGATACTCACCTCAGCGAACGGGGCCAGCTCCAAGGCCGCATGGTTGCTGACGGCTTAAAGAATACGCCCATTGACGTGGCTATTTCAAGTCCGCTCGAACGGTCCTACATGACCTGCTCTTTCTGTGCGGCGCTTCACGGTCTCACGGTCTTAAAAGATGACCGCCTCCTTGAAATCAATCACGGCGATTGGGAAGGGCGGCTGGCTGATGACATCAAGGCTCAGTATCCTGATGAATTTCAGCGCTGGCATACGGCGCCTCACACGGTCACCATGCCGGGCAAGGGCGGCGAGTCCTTGGAAGACGTCCGCAGCCGTGTCCGGGCGGCCTTCGATGATTACGTTCAGAAATATGAAGGCAAGACGGTCTTGGTGGCAGCTCACGATGCCGTAAACAAGGCCATCATTTGTGACGTTCTGGGCCTTGATTTAAGCCATTTTTGGCAGATCAAGCAGGACAATACCTGCATCAACGTCTTAGAATGGCAGGATGGGACCTGGCGTTTGGTCCTGCTCAATTCGACGAATCATATGGGGTATTTGTTCAGTGGTATTGAACAAAAAGGGTTATAATACTATCGCAGCGAGGTAGTTAAAGTATATTTACAGAGGAAGGAAGCAGCTATCATGTTAGATACGAAATTCATCCGCGACCACGTAGAAGAAGTAAAGGAAAATATTAAGAATCGCCACGCCCATGCCGACGTCGACGCCTTCGTCGCCTTAGACGATAAACGGCGTGAAATCCTTCAAAAAGTCGAAGCCATGAAGAATGAACGCAATACAGTTACCAAGGAAATCAGCCAGCTCAAACGCAATAAAGAAAACGCCGACGCCCAGATTGCAGCTATGAAGAAACTCGGCGACGACATCGACGTCCTCGATAAGGAAGTCAAGGCTGTCGAAGCCGATATGCACGCCATCCAGCTCATGATCCCCAATATGTGCCATCCGTCGGTTCCGGTCGGCAACGACGACAGCGATAACCCGGAAGTCCGCAAGTGGGGCGAACCGAAACAGTTCGACTTTGAACCCTTGAACCACTGGGACGTCGGCGAACGCTTAGGCCTTCTCGACTCTGAACGGGCCGCAAAGGTTACCGGTGCCCGTTTCTATTACTATGTCGGCGCCGGCGCCCGTTTGGAACGCGCTGTGTACAATTTCATGCTCGACCAACATACGGAAAAAGACGGCTACACCGAAGTCATTCCGCCATATATCGTCAATCGCGATTCCATGACCGGTACGGGTCAGCTGCCGAAATTTGCGGAAGACATGTATAAGCTCAATGTCGAAGGCGAAGAAATGTATATGATCCCGACGGCAGAAGTACCGCTTACCAACTATTACCGCGGTGAAATCATCGACGGCAGTAAACTGCCGATTTACTTCACGTCCCTGACACCGTGCTTCCGCGCTGAAGCCGGTTCTGCCGGCCGCGATACGCGAGGCCTCATTCGCCAGCATCAGTTCCATAAAGTCGAAATGGTAAAATATTCGGCTCCGGAAACGAGCTACGATGAACTCGATAAACTGACACAGAATGCCGAAGATATCTTAAAGGCTTTGGGCCTTCCCTATCACGTCGTCTGCCTCTGCACGGGCGATATCGGTTTCTCGGCTGCCAAGACTTTCGACGTCGAAGTCTGGTTCCCGGCCCAGGGGAAATACCGTGAAATTTCTTCGTGTTCCAATACGGAAGATTTCCAGGCACGGCGGGCTAACATCCGCTTCCGCCGGAACCCGAAATCGAAGCCGGAATTCGTTCATACCTTAAACGGTTCGGGCTTGGCTGTAGGCCGCACGGTCGCTGCTATTCTCGAAAACTATCAGCAGGCTGACGGCTCGGTCGTAGTACCGGAAGTCCTTCGTCCGTACATGCACTGCGACGTCATTACGAAAGAAAAATAAAAGTCTCGTCCCTGAGATGCTGTTAAAAAAACTCCTGTCTAAAAGCAGGAGTTTTTTACTTTGCCTAGAAATAATACTATATATGTGTTTTCGTTATTTTTAGACAAGGAGGTTCCTTATGAATCGCGTATTGACCTTGGAGTTTGTCCGCGTTACGGAAGCGGCAGCGGTAAAAGCCGGCCGTCTCATGGGGAAGGGCGATAAGAATGGCGCCGATCAACTGGCTGTCGACGGTATGCATTCGATCTTGTCGACGGTTCCCATCGACGGTACGGTCGTCATTGGCGAAGGGGAAATGGATGAGGCCCCCATGTTATATATCGGCGAAAAAGTCGGTGCCGGCGGTACGGAAGTCGATATTGCCGTCGATCCCTTGGAAGGGACGAATTTGACGGCAAAAGGGCAGGACGGATCCATTTCGGTCATGGCTATTGCTGGGAAAGGTGATTTACTTCACGCGCCGGACATGTATATGGAAAAGCTCTGCGTCGGACCGCGGGCTAAGGGGCGTATCGACTTGAATCAGTCGGTGCCGGAAAACCTGCGCCGCATCGCCGAGGGCTTAGAACGAGGCATCGATGACTTGACCGTCGTCATCCTCGACCGGCCGCGCCACAAAGACCTTATCGACGAGTGCCGCAGCGCCGGTGCCCGTATCAAGCTCATTACCGACGGCGACGTTTCACCGGCGGTCGACGCCGGTATCGAAGGTTCCGGCGTTCACGTTGTCATGGGAATCGGTGGTGCACCGGAAGGGGTTCTGGCAGCGGCCGCCTTGAAGTGCCTCGGCGGCGATATGCAGGCCCGCCTCATTCCTTATACCGACGAAGAACGGCAGCGCTGTTTGGATATGGGCATCAAAGATATTAACAAGGTCATGACCCTCGATGATCTGGTAAAAGGGGATGACTGCATTTTCTCGGCGACAGCCATTACCAATACGCCCATGATGCGCGGCGTTCAGTACTTTGGCGGCGGCGCCCGGACGATGTCCGTCGTCATGCGTTACCGCAGCGGAACGATTCGTTTTATCGATACCTTCCACCGCTTCAATAAAGAAGCGAAATGGAGTATCCACCTATAACATTTCCTTTACAAGGTATTCCTAAAAAAGGGCTTGTCGCCTAGGCGCCAAGCCTTTTTTTTTCTTTCCGTTTATGGTAGAATAATTTGATAGTAATTATATGCTCAATAGAATGGCATCTTCAGGCATCGCGTCTTTGGAGGCCATTTAGATAAAACTACTCGAATACTATTAGGAGGCACCAGAATTGGAGAAACTTGTTATTCATGGTGGAAAGCCCTTACAGGGCACTGTTCGCGTCAGTGGGGCTAAAAATGCCGTACTGCCCATTATTGTCGCATCTATGTTGGGAACGACGAAAAGTACATTGACCGAGATTCCGAAGCTCGCTGACGTCCATACCGTCTGCGACGTCATCGAATCCCTCGGCGTCCATATAGAACACCCCGAAAGAGATACCCTTATCATTGATGCCCGGGAGTTGACATCGACGACGGCACCGTATGATTTGGTCCGCCGCATGCGTGCGTCCTTTTTAGTTATGGGACCGCTCTTGGCCCGCAAGGGGAGAGCACAGATTTCCCTGCCCGGCGGCTGCTCCATCGGTGCGCGTCCGATTGACTTGCACCTCAAGGCCTTTGAAGCCATGGGTGCCGTCATCAACCTTGAAAACGGCGATATCGAAGCCGTAGCCCCAAATGGGCTGCAGGGCGCTCAGATTTACCTTGATTTCCCCAGTGTCGGTGCGACGGAAAACATCATCATGGCTGCTTCCATGGCTAATGGCAAGACGGTCTTGGAAAATGCTGCTGAAGAACCGGAAATCGTCGATTTGGCAACCTATCTGAACAGCATGGGTGCCAATATTCGCGGTGCCGGTACCAACGTCATCCGCATCGAAGGTGTCAAGGAACTCCACGGTGCCAGCCACGCCGTTATTCCCGACCGCATCGAGGCCGGTACCTTTATGATCGGCGCCGCTATGACCAAGGGCAACATCTTCGTTGAAAATGCCATTTCAGAGCATTTGAAGCCCCTTATTTCTAAGTTAAAAGAAGTCGGTGCCGAAGTGGAGGAAGAAATCGACGGTATCCGCGTCATCGGCCATGAGCCCTTGCGGCCGGCCGATATAAAGACCTTGCCTTATCCCGGCTTTCCGACGGATATGCAGGCCCAGTTCATGGCGTTGACGACGCTCTGCCAAGGAACGAGCGTCGTTACGGAAACGGTCTTTGAAAACCGATTCATGCACGTCGATGAATTTAAACGGATGGGTGCTAAAATCCGAATCGAAGGACGCAGCGCCATCGTAGAAGGCATAGAACAGCTTAAAGGCGCCTCGGTCAATGCCACCGACCTGCGTGCCGGAGCCGCCCTGGTCCTGGCGGGCTTGGTCGCTGAAGGCGAAACGGAAGTCGGTTATCTATACCACATCGACCGTGGTTACGATAATTTTGTATTAAAATTACAAAGGCTAGGTGCAGATATTGTTCGCGTCAATATTGAGGAAGAAGAAAACTAAAAAAAAGGTACAGCCGGCACGGCATTCCCGCTCGTTCTTTTTATCGAACTGGTTTGCCAGTGATATTGCCATTGATTTGGGGACGGCAAACATTATTGTATTCGTTAAAAATAAGGGCATCGTCGTCAATGAGCCGGCCGTCATCGCCGTCGATACGATGGAAAATAAGGTCGTTGCCATCGGCCGCGAAGCCCAGGCTATGATCGGGCGGACGCCGCGCAACATCCATGCCTACCACCCCCTTCGCAACGGCGTCATTGCCGACTACGATGCGACGGAGTACATGCTGCGGTATTTCATCCGCCGGGCCATTGGGAAGTCCTTGTTTTTTAAACCCCGCGTCGTCATCTGTGTCCCGTCGAGCGTTACCAACGTCGAACGGCGGGCTGTCATCGAAGCGGCCATGCAGGCCGGAGCCAGAAAGACGACGGTCATGGAAGAACCGCTGGCAGCAGCCATTGGGGCCGGCCTCGATATCGCTACGTCGAACGGGTCTATGGTCGTCGATATGGGCGGAGGCACGACGGATGTCGCCGTTCTCAGCCTGAGCGGCATCGTCATCAGTGAATCCCTGCGCATCGGCAGCAATACCTTTGATGAAGCCATCATCCGTTATTTGGAAAAGATAAAGCACGTCACCATTGGCCAGCACACGGCAGAAGAGCTGAAAATCTTAATCGGCACGGCTATGAGTGACGGCCGCCGCATGACGGCCGACGTCCGCGGGCGCAGCACGGAAACGGGACTTCCCGTATCGATTGACATCGATTCACAGGAAATCCGCCTGGCCATCGACGAACCGATTCAGACCGTCCTCAAGACGATCGTTTCCATCTTAGAAAAGACACCGCCCGAACTGGCGGCGGACATTGCCGACCACGGCATCGTCCTCACCGGCGGCGGATTACTTCTCGATAGTTTTGACCGTCTTATTTCCCGTACGACCGGCATGGCAGCCTATCTTTGCGAAGATCCGCTGCTCTGCGTGGCCCATGGTGCCGGCAAGGCCGTCCGAGAAATGGACCGCTTAAAAGATAGTTTTGATGATTTATAACTGTTTCGCTCTTTCAGTGAAATAGGAATGGAGGGAGCCGTCATGAAAAAACTTTACAGACTCGCCGTATTAGCCGGACTCGCCGGTCTTCTCGCGATGCCGGCAGCTGCGGCTGATGTATCCTATATAACCGTATTGAGCGGCAGCGTCGTCAGTGTAGCCCCTGTCGGTGCCGCTGTTAAAGAAGGAGATGTTCTCCTTACGGTCAATTCTTTAGCCGGTCCGATGCCGGCAGCCCGTTCTGATAAAGACGGTGTTGTTAAATCGGTCCTCGTCCAGCCGGGCTCGCAGGTACAGCAGGGCGCCGTTGTCGTCGTGGTGGAAACGAAATGATGAAATCCTCCATGACGAAGAAAGTCTCTGCTTTACGGCGTATGGTGGGCCGAGTCTGTCTGACTGCGGCCTTTTCCTGTCTTTTGGCGGTTTCGGCACAGGCTCAGGAATTTATGAACGTCAGTGACGTCCAAATCGGTATGACCGGCTATGCCAAGACCGTCGTTCAAGGGACGGAAATCCAGACCTTCCCCGTTGAAATCTTAGGGGTCATGAAGAACAGCGGCCCGTCGGGGGATTTGATTCTGGCCAAGTTTTCCGGTCCCCTCATCGAACAGACCGGCGGCATTGCCCAAGGGATGAGCGGCAGTCCGGTTTACATCGACGGTAAGCTCCTCGGCGCCGTTGCCTACGGCTGGTCCTTTACCAACTCCCGCATCGGTATGATTACGCCCATCAACGACATGTTGAAACTGTGGAACGTGCCGACCAAGGAGGAAATCCGGCCTTTCAACGCCCGTGAATCGTCGCTCATTCCCATTGCTACGCCGTTGATGATGTCCGGTTTTGATACGACGTCGGCCGAGTGGATGAAGAGCAAGCTGCCCGATTATAATTTCATGCCCGTCGATACGGCATCGGCCAGCACCGATGATGTCGCCATGCCTTTAGAACCCGGCAGCAGTGTGGCTGCCGCCTTCGTTAACGGCGATATGAAGATGGGCGCTATCGGTACGGTTACCTACGTTGACAACGATCACATCGTCGCCTTTGGTCATCCTTTTTTGAAAAAGGGCAGTATCAATTATTTCATGCATAATGCCTATATTTTTACGGTTGTCAACAACCTGTCCAGCTCTTTCAAATTAGGATCTATCGGTGCTGAAGTCGGCAAGATTACCCAGGATCGGGGCGCCGGCATCAGCGGTCAGTACGACTATTTGGCACCGGGCATTCCGGTTACGATCAACGTACGCGATACCGATACCGATACGGCCATGACTAAACGCGTTAAGATCATTGAAGACAATGAACTGACTCCTGTTTTAGCTGCGACGACGGTCTATAATACGGTCAATAAGACCATCGACCGCACCGGCGGCGGCACGGCGACCTTGTCCTATACCATTCGCTCGTCTAATGGCCGCGATAAGGACATTACCCGCCACAATATGTATTATTCCGAGGAAAATATCAATGAAAAGAGCATTGATGAATTGTACAATGTTCTCGATATCTTAAAGCATAACGAATTCATTGATTATCCCGTTCTCGATATCACCATGAATGTCGATATTACCCAGGCCCGCAAGTCGGCCTCCATCGTCGATGCTACAGCCGCTCCGGTTGTCGTAAGTCCCGGGGACAACGTATACTTTAAAGTAAAACTCCATCCCTACCGCGGTGTCGATGAAGTGAAGACCATGAGCTTTACCGTGCCTAAGGATCAGCCCTTGGGGGATATGGTATTAGAAGTCCGCGGCGGCGGTGTCATTCCTTTGCCGTATTTGATTGAAAAGCAGCGCTACAACTTGACCGATGAAATCATCAAACGCCTGCGTCGTTACAAAGATTTTGATGCCTTGAAAAAAGAAATCGACAAGGAAGACTCCAATAATGATTTGGTCATTGAAATCCTCGATCAGGGCGTCAGCATGATCAATGAAAGCGGGACCAAGGTGAGCAAGGAGAAAATCCGTGGTAAAGAACCGGGAACCAGTGCTAAAGATGTCATTAAGCCGAGTAAGCACAATGTGGGCGACGACAATCAAAGCGATGCCAAGTCATCCATCGCTACGCCGTACATCGTCAAAGGCGACGGCCAGATAACGATTAAAGTCGTAACACCGGAAAAACGCGATGCCTTCCTCGCCAAGAACCACAATATCAATGAAGCCAAGGCGATCATCGGTGATGAATCGGATGGAGCGTCTCAAGATGACGAACTGGTAAAATCCGACAAGACCGATGACAGCAAGGATACCGATAAAAAGAACGACAAAAATCAAGATAAGGACGGCGGTAAAGATGCGGCTTCCGTGATTCGGACAGTCGACCTCGATCTGTTCCACTGAGTGTAAAACCGGCTCTTTTACCGGACAAAGCGTCCTGCTTTAATAAGACCTGAAAAGGGCTGTCTTCGGACGGCCCTTTTTACTTGCCATTTTTCGCATAAAATGCTATTATTTTACCTATGGAAACTCAAATTAGAATTTTAGTTTTCAGCCTTTATTTTCTCACAATTTAGGCACAATTAAATATTGGTGTTTTACATCCATTTTTAATAATGGTATAGTAAAAGTAGTCTACTACTTAGGGAAAGGGCGGTCTTTCATGCAGAAACTTTTAGAAGACATTGGGAAGTTTACCATCCATGTCTTTGAACAAGTCGGTGTCATCGCCATCCTTTTTGCCCGGACGCTGCGCCAGCTTCCGAAGAATCAACGGCAGCTGATGTTCAACCAGATGGCTCATCTCGGCGTCAATTCCCTGCCTATCGTCAGTATGACACTGCTCTTTGCCGGTATGGTCATGACCTTACAGATCGTCGACATTCTCCTGCGCTACGGAGCACAGTCGACCTTAGGCGGCGTCATGTCCGTTGCTATGGGGCGTGAGTTGGGTCCTATCTTAACGGGCGTCGTCATGGCCGGCCGCGTCGGTGCTGCTATGACGGCAGAAATAGGGACCATGAAGGTTACCGAGCAAATCGACGCCCTGCGCTGCATGGCCGTCAATCCTATTGCTTATTTGGTCGTTCCTCGATTTATTGCCTGCGTCATCATGGTGCCGATGCTGGCTTTTTACGGCTATGTCATCGGGACGGCCGGCGGCTACGGCGTGGCGACCCTCGGGGCCGGTCTGACGCATTTTACGTATGTAAATTCGATTGAATTATTTACGAACATAAGCGATGTCGTCCTGGGCATGGTCAAAGCTATGTTTTTTGGCGGTATCATTGCCCTCGTTGCCTGCAATGAAGGCATGAATGCTCAAAGTGGTGCTGAAGGCGTCGGTCAGGCGACGACGAAATCCGTCGTGACATCGATCATCTTTATTTTTATCTGCAATTATATCTTATCCGTTTTATTATATTGAGGAGGATCATGATTCGTCTTCGCGATGTGACCGTCGCTTATGGCGATAAGGTCATACTGGACAACATTAATTTAGACATTCATCAGGGAGAGACCTTGGCCGTCCTCGGTGCCAGCGGTTCCGGCAAGAGTACGATCCTGCGCCTCATCATCGGTCTGCAAAAGCCGACAAGGGGCCATGTTTTCTTCCATGATACGGATATTACCACTTATGATGAAGACCAGCTGATGGAGGTTCGCCGTCACATGGGGATGGTTTTTCAGTATTCCGCCCTCTTCGATTCCATGACGGTTGGTGAAAACGTAGCCTTCGGCCTTCGTCAGCATACTCACGACGATGCGGCGACGCGGCAGCGAATCGTCAAGGAAAAACTCCATCTCGTCGGTCTCGATGGGATTGAAGATATGATGCCCAATGATTTATCCGGCGGTATGAAAAAACGCGTCAGTTTAGCCAGGGCCATTGCCCTCGACCCGCAGGTCATCCTCTATGATGAACCGACGGCCGGCCTCGATCCGCTGCGCTGCATGGATATCAATCGTCTGGTCGTCAGCATGCAAAAACAGATTCACGCCACCTCGGTCATCGTTACCCACGATATGGATTCGGCTTTTTTTGTCGCCGACCGGTTGGCTTATTTACAGGATGGGCGCTTTCGGCTCATTGCCGATAAAAAAAGTTTTGCCCAAACCGATGACGAAGACGTTCAACGCTTTATCCACGGCGGTCGTCTTCCGGAAGAAAGAGGGGATAGTCTATGAAGTGGAGCTCAGAAGCCAAAGTAGGTTTCGTCACCATCGTCGCTGTCCTCTTATTCAGCGGCGTCGTCATGGGCCTGGCCCATATCGAACTCTTTGGCAAGCCGGGCTTTGTCATCCATACCGAATTTAATGATGCCAACGGGCTGCAAAAAGGAAATTCTGTCCGCTACGTAGGCGTCCATGTCGGTAAGGTCGAAAAAGTAACGCCGTCGCGAAACGGCGTCGACGTGACCATGAAAATCGATAAGGGAACAGAAATTCCGAGGGACTCGAAAATCGTCATTACAACGGACGGTCTCTTAGGGGAGAAAATCGTTTCTATTTCTCCCGGTGCCGACCGCAGCCACCTCTTAGCTGACGGCGATTATATCGACGGCAAGCAGGGCAAGACCATGGACGATATGATGGACAGCGCCAGCAAACTCATGGGGAGCGCCGATGAGATGGTCAAGAGCCTCAATGCCGTTATCGGTGATGAAAAAACTCAGGCTGCCATGCGCGGTTCCATTCAAAATATCGATGCTATTACGGGCCGGACCAGTCAGATGCTCGATGCCAACGCGGCCAATGTTGAAGCGATTACGGCTAACATGGCGGCGGTGACGGCGCAAATGAATGCGTCTATGCAGCAGCTCGATGGTGACGGTGCGACCTCGGCCAATGCCCGGGAAACGGCGGCCAATATAAAATCGATTACCGATCGCTTTGAAAATATCGCCCAGTCTATGGAAAAGATGACGACTGACCCCAAGACCCAGGCCAATATCCAGACGACGCTCGATAATACGGCCCAGATAACGACCAAGGTCAATAAAATCCTTGGCGGTTCATCGGATATCAAAGTCGAAGGCGAAGGCGGACTCTTATATAACACGACGAAGAACGAAACGAGCGGCAATGTAAATTTTAGGGTGTACCGCGGCGATAGCTTTGGCTTGATCGGAGCTGAAAATATCGGTAACGGTACGAACCTCAACTTACAGTACGGCCGTCGTAACGGCATCTTTGATTTGAGGGCCGGATTGATCAACGGCGACCTCGGTATCGGTACTGATTTATTCCACGACGGGCCTTTTCGCCTGTCCCTTGAAGGGTACGATCCCGATGACTGGCGTTTTCGCTTAAAAGCCCAGTATCGGCTGACGTCGGATCTCTACCTTTTCAGCCAGTTCACGCGGCCCATGAGTCGTCGCGATGGCGGCAACTATTATGGTATTAATTATGCTTTTTAGCAAATTCTATATAAAGAAAACAGGGGGTACCCATGATGAACAACAAACTGTATAAGAAATTGGTCATCGCCATGATGATTACAACCATAAGCACAGTCGCCGTTGCGTCCGCTGACGATACGACGGCATCGGTCCGTCCTGTCGATCTGTCCCAGGCCGATGAAGTCCAGGCTCGGGCTAAAGCGGAAGATAAGGAAATCAAAGCCCAGCAGGCACAGCAGAAAAAGGCTGCTAAGGCCGAAGCGAAGGCACGTGCCAAAGCCAATGCCCAGACCGCGGATATTACGCCGGAAATGCGTGAAACACTGGCCCAAAAGATTGCCGATGATTCGGCGAAACTGGCTGAGAAAGAAGCGGCTAAACGGGCTAAGAAAAATGAAATCGATCCGGTCATCGTCGTCGGCCGCGTGCCGACGAACGGCGTCGTCGATTTGACCTTGCCCAGAACGGTTCAGATGGCCCTCGATTACAACCGCGATATCAAGAACTCCAAGTACTCCCTGCGCAAGGCAGAATATGCCATCGATGAAGCCAGAGCCGGCAGAGCCCCCGTCGTCGACTACACCTTCAGCGCTACGCGTACGCGGGCTACGAACGCCAGCCTCGCTTCGTCCCGGAGCACAAATGCCATTTCCAATGCCTTTGGAAACTCCCTGGCTGTGACCATTCCTCTCTATACGGGCGGTAAGGTCGAAGGCAGTATTGACGTTGCCAAATTGGGTAAAGTCGATGCCCAGGAAGAAATCCTCCGTGTCGAACAGGCGACGAAATATTCGGCTGTTGAAGGCTACTATGCCCTCTTAGCCTATCAGGAATTACAAGGCGTCTATCAGGAGGCCGTTACCAATCTCCAGGGCCATTTAGATAACGTCCAGGCCCAGTACAACGTCGGCACGAAAGCCCGCGTCGACGTCTTGTCGTCTGCTGTTTCCCTGGCCAATGCCAAGACGACAGCCGTTACGGCCGAAAATAATGTGGCCATTTCCGAATCGAATTTAAATAATATCCTCGGCCTGCCGTTACAGACGCAGCTCAATCTGGCCGATCATCAACTGCCCTTTAATACTTACAACATTTCCCTTCAGGAAGCCACGGACTACGCCATGAGATACCGCCCGGAAGTCCTCCAGGCAGCCCTTGCGGTACAGCAGGCTGAACGAAACATCTCTATTGCCGACGCCGGCAATAAACCGACGGTTTCGGTTACCGGCGGCAATAGCTGGTCGGATAATAACTTCCCCGGTGTCGATTCCGACCGCCGCAGCTGGAATATCGGCGCCGGTGTAACCTACACCTTCTATGACGGCGGCGCGACTAAAGCCAAGGTCAACCAGGCTAAACAAGACCTCTTGGTTGCACGGGAAACGGAACAGGCCACGCGCGAATCGGTACAGCTCGCCGTCAAGCAGGCCTACCTCAATATTCGCAGCGCAGCGCAAAAGGTCGAAGAAACGCAGACCATTGTCGACCAGGCCCGCGAAAACTATCGTATTCAGAACATCCGCTATCAGGCAGGTGTCGGCATCAACCTGGACGTTCTTGATGCCCAGCTGAGCCTCAATGAAGCTCAGGTCAACCACATCCAGGCCCTGTACGACTACAACGTCGGCATTGCCAAACTTGAACAAGTCATGGGTGTCGACGTCGAATCAGGCGTCATCCATCCGTCTTTGAACGGAACAGGCGGTCAATATTAAGGGAAGAGGACGATGACAGGTTTTTAACAATTTTCGGAGAAACGTTCCGATTTGTCATCTATTTCTTGATTTTCCGCAATACCATAGGTAGAATAAAGAGAGAATTAGAACGTGTAATTCTCTCTTTTTTCGTATGTGGAGCTTGCTTATGAAGAAAAAATGGATTGCTGCCTGCGGTTTTTCCGCTTTTTTTCTATCTGCCGGCATTGCCTTGTGGATGGAAAAACCGGCTTTAACCCAAATGGCGAGCAATATGATTACGACAACTGCAAACAGTAAACTGAATGGAACCTTGGGGTTCTCTTCTCTTGATATATCTTTGACCGGCCAAGTGGTCTTGGCAAAACCGGTTATTAAAGATTCGCAGGGCCGCATCGTTTTCGAAGGCGAGGACGTCCGCATCTATGTCAATCCCGGTAAGATTGTAACGGCGTTAAAGCAAGGGGAAATCCTCCAGGCATTGGATACAGCCGACGTCAATGAACCGGTCCTTCATCTGTGGCAGAATCGAGACGGATCGTGGAATATCACGTCGATTTTGAAACCGACGGAAAGCAGCAGTGATTCCGGCTTTCGCGGCGTGATCCGTGTTCATGACGGTACGGTACGGGCGCTGTTGCCTGATAATACCCTCGTCGTCGGGAACGACGTTATGGCCAGTGTTTCCTTCGCCAAGTACCCGTCCATGGACATCGATGCCGATATGAATGTCGACGGACAGAAAATCACGGCTCATGGAAGGTATGCTTCCAGTCGGCAGTATGACTTTGTCGTCAATGCCGATGCCGTCGACGCCCGGTATGCGTCCTTCCTCATTCCGGCCTCAAACGACGTCGTCCTTCAGAAGGGCACTGTCAAAAATGCCAAGGTCCGCGTTGCTGACAGTCACAAGGGCTTTTTCATGTCCGGTCAGGCCGATTTTGCGGACGGTAAATTGGATGTAAGCGGCGTTGCCATTGACGAATTAAAAGGCCATGCCGATCTTACGACCAACGACGTTACCCTGTCAGGAGTCGAGGGCTTGGCCAACGGTCAGGCCTTCCGCATCGACGGTAAGGTCGTAACCAATGGGGATGTTCCCGTTTTCAATCTCAACGTCGACGTACCCGGTGCGGATGTGACGGCTTTCGCAGGCTACATCCCGGAAGGAACCAGCGGGACGGCGGATTTTAAAGGTATTGTCTGGGGCTCGACAGAGGATGTCCGAGTGAAGGGAACTGCCGGTATTCATAACTTTGCCTATAACGGCTACACCGTCGATGAGGCTTCGGCTGACGTCAACTACAGCGGTCAGATGGTGACCGTCGATTCTCTGACGGCCCGGGCTTTTGGCGCCTACATCAAGGGGAAGGCCCAATATGATGTAAATACAGGTGCCTATGCCGCCGAAGCCGACGTAAGCGGCCTTGATTTGACGGCTGTCCCCGATATGCCGGTCGGGGTTATGGGCCTCGTTTCGGGCTCGTTCCGAGCTGGCGGAAACAGTAAGGATGGCACTATCCTGGCGACGGGGACGGTACAGGCATCGAATCTTTCCTACAATGGACTGGCAGCGGACCGGGCTCAAGCCGATGTGACCTATGACGGCCATGTCGTCAACGTCAATCAAGGGCATGCCGATGTCGGCGGCGGCAGTCTTGATATCAGCGGCTCCTATGATGTCGATCAACAACGACCGCAATTTTCCTTTACAGCCCATGATATCCCCCTCGATATGGCTTCGCCGCTATTGTCTGTTCCTATGAGCGGGACCGCGGATGCTGCCGGACATATTGACGGACAAAATTGGGACTTGGCCTTCAGTGCCAAAGACGGCCAAATCAAAGGGATGCTCTTTGACAGCATTAACGGGTCGGCTCACGGTCAGGGAAAACAGATTGAAATTCCGGCCCTCTACTGGCGGCGCGGTGAAGGCCTGCATACCTTGACCGGTCGTGCCGATCTGGACAGCCGGACTGTCGACGCTTCGCTTACGACGTCCCATATTCGCGTGGAACAACTGCTGCCCCTTGTCGGCAAGGAAGATTTGCCGCTCACGGGCTGGGCCGATAATACGGTGACGATAAAGGGAACCCTTGACAATCCGTCGGCTGCCGGTTCCTTCCGACTGACCAGCGGTTCCTATGCCGGTTACTTGTATAAGAATATCAGTGCTGACTACCGCCTCAATCAGGGAACCGTCTATTTGTCGAACGGGGATATTTCGTCCTATACGGCTTCGGTAGCCTTGGAAGGTTCTATTGGTGATACGCTGGATCTCGATGTGACCGGGAAAAATATCGACGTTTCCCGACTGGCCCCGCAGAATCAGACGCCGCGCAGCGGTTCTTTTGATCTGACGGCGCATATTGGAGGAACTATGTCCGCTCCGACGGCATCCGGGGCTTTGAAGGCAGATAATTTGGTTATTAATCATATGGTCCTCAACGACGTCCATGGTGATTTTGCCTATTACGACAGCATACTGCGGCTGACCAATCTGCATTTCTCACAGCTCGACGGCAATTATGATGCCAATTTGATGTATAATACGAAAACCTCCTTTATTCGTGGCCAGGCGACGGTCGTCAACGGCGACATTGCCGGTTTGATTAAAGTGGCGGATATGCCGGTACAGGATATTACCGGGAAACTGAACGGTCAGATTGATATCAGCGGTACCAGTGACAATCCGACAGTCTCTATGAAGGGGAATATCAGCCAAGGTACTTTTGGCGGCGAAACCATCGATCCGTCTGACGTCGACGTCAGACTGGAACAAGGCATCGTCAATATCAATAAGCTGGCTCTTAAAATCGGAGACGGCACCTTAGCGGCCAAGGGTTCCTATGCCCTTCATGGCCCGGTGGCTTTATCGGTGGCAGCGAAACAGTTCCCGTCTAAGGCCTTGATGACTGTATTGGGCAAGACTGATTTCGTCGTCGATGCGCCCATCGATTTTGCCGCTGACCTCAGCGGGACCTCTGATGACCTTCAGGCCGACGTATCGGCTCAGCTTGGAAGCGGTACGGCCAATGGCATTTCCATCAGCGGTGCCTTTGCCCTGTTTAATATTCGTCGCGGCATGATTACGGTCCAGCAAGCCAGTGCCAGCCGCGACCCTTATAAAATCAGCGCCAAAGGGACGATTCCTGTCAGTGCCCTTTCCGGCGGTAAGACCGATGAGTCGATGGATGTCGACTTCCAGCTCTCGAATACGAGCCTCGATATCCTGACCTTCCTTACCCCTTATGTAACGGATGCCGACGGTCAGATACAAGGGGCCGTTAAGGTTAGCGGAACTCTGGCGGATCCGCAGGTTACCGGCGACGTTACCGTAAAAGACGGGACCATTAAGTTCAAGGATACGGTTTATCCGCTAAATGATATCAACGCCGATTTATCCTTCAAGGGACGCAGCGCCGTCCTCAGCGGCAGCGGCACTATGGATAAAAAAGGCAAGAAGGATCCCGGCAGTGTCAGTATCAGCGGCAATGCCTCGTGGAGCGGCCGCAGCCTCGATACGTACTCCTTATCGGCAGATTTTGCCAATCTCAATGTGGATAATCCTTACTATAATGGGCCCCTTACGGGGTATATCAACGTCACGCCCGGTGACGGACGACCGAAAATCGGCGGCCTTATCGATATCAACAACGCGACCATTGACGTCCCGCTGACCCTCAGCGAAAGCTCATCGACGCCTGATTTGGACCTCGACTTTACCTTATCCTTAGGCGACAAGGTCCGTCTTTATAACTCGGCTCTCTATGACCTCATGGTGACCGGCGCCGTTTCCTTTAAGGGCAGCCTGGAACATCCGAATCCGTCAGGCCGTTTTGAAGCTACGCGCGGTTCGGTTCACTACTTGGATACGAATTTCCGCGTTTCCAAGGCCATTGCCGACTTTTCACGCTACGACTCACTTCTGCCGTATATCGATGCCGAAGGTATCAGCCGCGTCGGCCAATATACGGTCATGCTGACCCTGCGCGGTCAGGCCGATAACATGGATCTCCTGCTTCGTTCGGATCCGCCGCTCACCAAGCCGCAGATCGTATCGCTCATTACCCTGCGCAATGGCAGCGGCCGCCCCCAGAGTTCCATCGGTGAAGATGATATGAGTTCCCTCCTCGGTTCGGGCATCCGCATGACGCTGAACAGCTTGGGTATTACTCAGAGCCTGGAAAAAGCCTTGTCCTTAGATATGCTGACCGTAACCAACGGGTCCCTCGACCTCAATGATAGAAATACGGATGTCGGCAACAACTACTACAATATTGAAATGGGCAAATACCTGTTCAATGACTTTATGGTCACAGCGGCCTTTGGCCTCAATCACGATGACAATCGTTTCGGTATCATGTATGATTTGGGCAGCCGCTTCAGTCTCAGTGCCTGGACATCGAGCGACAACAACTTTATCGGTGCCCTCTATAAATACAATTTCTAAATCTATCTTTATTATGTGCCTCATGGAAACGATGAAAGGAGGTGAAAGGCCATGCTGGAAGATTATTTACAGGAACTGCAGAAGATAACCTTGTTGCAGCCGGAAGAAGAAGCTGCTTTGTGGCAGGCTTATAAAGAAGGCGGCGATGCCGGGGCCCGCAGCCGTCTTATCGAACAGTACCAGCCACTGGTATTTAAAGAAGCCATGCGCTGGAATATCCACACGGATCTTTTGCTCGATGCCCTGCAAGAAGGGACACTGGGGCTCATGGAAGCCGTTGAGCGCTATGACCACAGCCGCGGTGTGGCCTTTCCCTTATTTGCTGTTCATCGCATCCGCGGGGCTATCCTCGACTATTTAAAGCGGGAAGGGGCCGTCAGTGCCATGTCCCTCGATGCACCGGACGAACAGGGGATGACCCTGCAGGATACCTTGTGCGATGACAGAGAGGATCCGGTGGAAGCGGCGAGTCGCCAGTTCCTTTTTGAAAAAGTCAGCGGGGTATTGCAGCGCCTGCCTGAAAAAGAGCAGGCCGTCGTCGAAGGCGTCTATCTGAAAGATGTCGAGCAGAAGCATTTAGCGAAGGCCCTCGATATCAGTCTGCCTTACGTATACCGTCTGCAAAAGCGGGGCATCCGCAGGGTGAGGGGGATGCTCAGCCGCTTTATTCACGACAGCCGGGATTAAATTTTTTGTAATTTCCTAAATTTGGCCTGTTTTTAGGTGAAAAGAATTGGAAAATGCTGTAAAATATAGATTATGGCATATTTTTGCTTTCTTTTGCCGGTATAAACTCATATGGCCTCATCCGATATTATAAGCGTATTCGTTTATACAGAAAGGAGAAGGCTGTATGAAACGCTCCCAAAACGATACCCTTCACCGTGTTCGGGCTGTTCAGTCCTGGCTGGAAAAGGCGGAAGCATCTTTTGACAAAGAGTCCGATATCAAGGGCGAACTCAATTTGATGCTGGCCGAGGCGGAAATGAAGAATTTACGCCGACACCGTCCCGCCCATAAGCGCTTTTTGCGCCTTGGAGCCATCGTCACGGCCCTTTGTTTGGTGACGGGCGGCTGGTATCTTTTCCATCAGCCGCGGCAGACTGACTTGCCGCGGTCGGTAGAAGCATCCGTTTATGGAGAACGGCCAAAGCATGAATCAGGCGATACTGCGGACAGCGCAGCCCCGCCGGCTGCAGTTTCCAAAGAAGCTGCCGGAAAGTCCGGCACGGATCAGGAAACGCAGCTCTCTGTTCAATCTTTGCCGCAAACGTCGATGGCAGCAACTCCTGCTGTTGTCGAAGAACTGGCTGAACAGCCGTCCGCTCCGGCTGCAGGCGACCAGCAAACGGCATCGCCCGCTGTGCGGGAAGAAAAGGCAGTCCTGTCGGACAGCCAATTACAAGCTACTGTACAAGAAGCGCGTCATACCCTACGCGGTACCGGTATGGCGAAATAACTAATGGAGGATTTTTATGAATATGCGGAAGAAGAAACTGCTCGCGCTGATGGTAACCAGCGCGATAATGACTTGCCCCGTCTGGGCAGAGGATACGACGGCGACGACCGGGTATGAAGCGTCGACTACCGGAACGGTTACGACTTCAGGCTCGGCGGCAGCACCGACGGATGATGACAAGAAAACAGCGGTCAATGCTGTCGTAACTTCGCCGAATGATGAGTCTAAAGAAGAAGCAATCCAAGCTGCTAAATCAGGCCTTACGGGTTATGAAACGGAAGATGAACTGGCTTCCATTGCAGCCGGGAGAAGTCCTGAAGCCGTTCAGCAGGAAGCGGAAGAAGCGGCTCGCAAGGCTGAAGAAGCCAGAAATCCCGAACCTGTCGATACGACACCGCAGATTTCCGGTGAAAAAGTTACTTATATGAGCGGGACCAGTGATATGCAGTTCGATACTTCCATTCCCGGATATCCCATGGCGGTCATCCAACCCGGACAGGACGTATCCCTGCCCTACGGTGAAGCCGTAACCGATGCCGAACTGAAGCCTTATGTCGATAAGGTCGCAACGTCTGTTTCGGTCAGCCCCGTACCGGAACCGCAGATTGAACAGAACATCCTGCCTCGTCTGGCCATGCGCGTCGGCGATGCCATCAACATGGACTACATTCGTCATGACCTCAATGTCATCGGGGCGACGGGTTTATTTTCAACGGTTAAACCGGCCTTTACCAACGTCCCTGAAGGCGTTGTCCTGAACTATACCGTTCAAATGAATCCTGTCGTTAAGAAAATCGACATCGTCGGCAACGAATCGATCAGCACCGGCGATTTGATGAAACTTGTCGCTACGACGCCGGGCACGACCCTCAATACGGCCGTCGTCAGCCATGACGTTGCCAATATCAATACGGCCTTTGCCAATGCCGGCTATATGATGAGTCACGTATCTGATGTCCGTTTGGACGACGAAGGGACCCTCCATATTGCGATTACCGAAGCCCGCATTGAAAATATCAACCTCCGCGGCAATACGAAGACTCGGAATAACGTCATCATGCGTGAACTGCGCATGAAGAAGGGCGATATCTTCAATAAAAATGCGGCTAGCCGCAGTATTCAGCGTGTTTATAATACGGGCTATTTTGAAGACGTCAACGTCCGCCTCCTCCAGGGCCAGAAAAATGCCCAGAACGTCATCGTTGAAATCGACGTTACCGAACAGAAGACGGGGTCCGTTACCATCGGTGCCGGCTACTCCGATTCGGACGGCTTAGTCGGTATTCTCGGCCTCAGTGAAACGAACCTTCGCGGTACCGGTGATAAGGTCAACATCAGCTGGGAATTTGGCGGCAACACCGATTCCAATAAGAACTACATCTTCTCCTATACTCATCCCTACCTCAATGATGCCGGAGACTCCATCGGCTTCAGCCTCTTTGACCGCGAATCGGAATACGAAGACTATAATGAAAAGGGCGACTCCGTTGCCGACTATGACCGCCGGACCAACGGCTTCAACGTTACCTACGGCCGTGTCCGCAGTGAATACGTCAGCGACTATGTCACCTTAGAAACGAAGAAAACGAAATATACCGACTATAATAGCGGGGCTGACTATCAGTCCTGGGTTGATGGGACGGGCGACTACTATGGTTATTGGGGCGGCAGTGCCGATGCCTATCGCAATTATTTAAAGAATAACTTCGGCCGGACCAATAGCATGACCTGGTCTCACGTTTTCGATAACCGCGATAACGTCTACGATCCGACGAAGGGGAAACGCTTGGCCTTCACCGGTGTTTGGGCCGGTCACGGCATGGGCGGTGACTTCGACTACTTCAAGTTCATTGCAGAAAACCGCCTCTATTATAAAGTCGGCCGGGCTCACGTCATTGCCGTTCGTCTCATGGGCGGTATTGCCACCGGCGACATGCCCTACAACGACCTCTTTACCTTGGGCGGTGCCGATACGCTGCGCGGCTATGAAGACGATGAATTCCGCGGCAACAAAATGTATGAAGCGACCATTGAATATCGTTACCCCATTGCTAAAAAAATCCAGGGCGTCGTCTTTACCGACGTGGGTAATGCCTGGGGCGGCGTAGAAAACATTCCTTGGTATAAAGAAAATAATAAGATTCACTATTCCGGCGGTATCGGCTTCCGTATTACGACGCCGATCGGCCCGATTCGTTTAGACTACGGTATCGGCAGCGAAGGCGGCAAGTTCCACTTCAGCTTTGGCGGCAAGTTCTAGGGTCGTGAAAGGTCGTGGATGATGAGAATCCGCACTTGTTTATTGACTGTCTTTACTGTCTGTGCTAGTCTTAGTAGTGTTGCCGCTGCCTCCGTAGAACAGGTGGCGGTACACCTGTCTTCTGTCCAAGAGGCAATCCCTCCCTTGGTCCAGAGACGGATTGCTGCCAGTATTCAGACTGTCGGCAATCATGTATTTCTCAATCAGGACAGCGAAGACATTGCCGGCCGCTCTGAGGAATACGAGCGAATCGTCAACGATATCATCAATCGCGTCCTCATCGGCTATACCGTAGAGTCTATCGCCATCAACCCGGGGAGCCGGACCGACCTCGATGTCCGTATCCGGCCTTGGGGCGATACGATCCGCAAGGTGAACCTGACCGTCGATTACGGGGCTTTGCCGGAAATGGGACGCCAGATGGTTGATAAAGACCTCAGCGGTGCCGGTGACATGGTGGAAAACCTGCTCATCGGTCTGCCCGTCGATGCCCTCGATTGGGCCAATGGTGCCGTCAAATCGGTCATGGAAACGGAATTGGAAACGAGAGTTCCCGAGTTTTATCCGCATATCGTGATTCGCGGCGGTCAGGAAACGGACGTGACGGTCTATATGATGCCTAAACTTCCGGTCGTTCGCAACGTTCGCGTAGCCATTAAAGGAGAAGATGTGCCTAAGGTCATCTTTCTCAGCGCTCGGAACAATCTGGAGCATACCTATGCCGGTTTGGAAGGGTTGCCGGTCGCTTTCGTCCGTCGTCATGAACCGGACGTTATGGCGGATCTTTCCGGTGATGTGAAGCGCCAATGGGTCGTCAAGCACTACGGGCTCCAGGTGACACCGACCCTTTCTGTCGATGAAAATACGACGATCTATGTCACACCGAAAACGGATTTTTATGACATCCGCGGCGGTGCCTATCTCGATGTGGGCCGCAGGAACAGTGATGACGATGATACCGTTCTCATGGCCCATCTGGGCCGGAAAATCGGCAGTCACCACGAAGTGTACGGCGAGGTCAAATTTATGCCTTCGCAGCTTGAGTGGAATATCATTCCCGGGTACTTCTACCGTTTTACGGCCGGTACCGAGATGGGCTATCAGTTTGAAAGCCTCGACGACAGCCATCACCTGTGGTTTCGGCAGCCCCTTGGCAGCCGTTGGGCCCTGCGGTATGACCGCGATATGACGCATACCGAAAATGAAATAGGTCTTCAGTATCGTGTGGACGATTACGTCGGCTTAGAGTATGTCGTATCCGACCATGATCATTGGCTTCGAATCATAGGTTATTTGTAAGATAAAGGAGATTTTCTATTATGATGTCTGAAATGGGTAAGAAACGCAATATTAAAATTTTCTCGGCAGTCATTGCCGCTATCTTTGTATTCAGTATCGCCGGTCTTGCTATCATGCAGACGGGCAATCCGGTAAATGCAGCGCCTTCGAGCAATATCGGCGTCGTCGATACCAGCAAAATCATTACGCCGGATAACCAGGATGCCGTTGAAGTACAGAAACAGCTCCAGCAGGCCGAAGCAGATATGCAGAAACAGTTTGAACAGCAGTCGGCCAACATGGATGATCAGCAGAAACAGGAACTCTTCCAGAAGATGCAGGGCGAACTGACTACGAAACGTCAGGAACTCTTTAAAGGCCTGAAAGATAAGGTTGATACGGCTGTCGGTAATGTAGCCCAGACGAAAGGCCTCAGCCTGGTTGTTGAAAAGAGCGTCGTTCTCTATGGCGGCACGGATATTACCGATCAGGTTACGAAAGAACTGAACCAGAATTCGAGTGCTTCCTCCAGCAGCACCAGCAACAATCAGTAAGGAGTTCTTATGAAACGGATATATGCGGCAGCCGGTGCCGTGGTTCTCTTCGTTTGCCTCTTGGCCGGCTGGTGGTTTTTCAACCATCGGGATCAATCCGTGCCAGCGGCAGCAGCGACGCCGGTCTATGCCTATGCAGACTTGGAACACGTCGTCATGAGCCATCCGCGCTACAGCGAGTATCACCGGTTAGAACTGGAATACAATGCCATGGTTGCCCAATATCAGTTTGAACAATGGAATTATTCCCGTAAGGCTCAAGCCGAAGGCGTGTCGATGCAGCAGTTTGCGGCTGTCGATGCAGCCGGTACGGCGGCTCTCAATCAGGAATTACAGGCTAAAGTCGCCATCAAGCAGGACGAGCTCAACAACCGTTTAAAACAGCAGTATGACGCCCTCGTCGAAGAAAAGAAAAAGACGACACCGGTCATATCAGATGCCGATGCCTTAAAAATCGTCAATCTCCAGCTGAAGCTGAAGACCTTAGACCTTTCAAAAGAAGAGCGGGCAGCGACGGAAGAACAGCTGCAAGCCCTCTTGAGAGGCAGTAATGCAGAGGTGTTGGTGACTGGCAGTACGGCCAATGAAATCGCTGCGGCTATGGAGCCCTACAAGGCTCAGGCTAAGAAGGAACTCGAAGACTATGCCCAGCAGGTCAAGACCGACCTTGAAGGGCGCAAACTTCAGAGTCAAGCGGTTTTCCAACAGCAAATGGGGGAACTGAAAAATCGGCCCGAACCGGCTGTGTGGAATAAAGAGTGGAAAGATAAGCTCGATGCAAAAGAAAAAGAAATGAACGATGTGAAAGAAGCCATCATGGCAGATATCCGTGATAAGGCGGCTGCCGTTGCTCAGGAACAGGGCATCGACATGATCTTTTCCGACTATGAAGGTGTCGGTACAGCCGCCGATGTGACTGATGATATCATTGCCAAATTGGCATAACAGGAGGCTTTTAGGAATGAAAAAAGTTTGGAAGCGCTTTGGAATCGTCGCCGTCATGGTAGCCCTTACAGGGGCTCTTGCCGGCTGCGGCGGTAAAGATAATGTAGGTGTTGTCGATATGTCGCGCATACAGAAAGAAGCGCCCCTTGTTCAGCAATATAAGCAGAAGACGGAAGATAAGCAGAAGGCTATCGATAAAGAACTGCAGGATGCGAAACAGACCATGTCTGCTGAAGATTTTCAGAAGAAGCAGCAGCAGGCTCAGCAGGAACTCAATATTTTCGGCGCCAGCATGCAGCGTCAATTCATGTCGGATCTTGAAAGCCGGTTAGGTGATATCGCTAAGGATAAAAACGTCGGCATCATCGTCATGAAAGAAGCCGTTCCTTCCGGCGGCATCGATGTTACCGATGATCTTATTGCCAAAATGCAGTAAAAAGGGGTTGTATATAGTGAATAAAACAGTACAGGAATTAGCAGTATTGCTGGGCGGGACGGTCATCGGCAACGGTGATGCCGTCATTGGTGACGTAAAAAGCCTGGAAGAAGCAGGTCAAAACGATATTACCTTTGCCGTTGATCCGTATACGGAATATTTGCCGCAGGTCCATGCCGGCGCCGTCATTGTCGACAAAGAAGTACCGGCCGGTGATAATACACTGGTCATCGTAGAAAATCCCCGTTTGGCTTTTTCGCAGCTCCTGGTCTTGTTTCACCCCCGTCAGTCGATTACGCCCGGTATTCATCCGACGGCTATCGTCGATGAGACTGCTGTCATCGGGGAAGATGTCTCCATCATGCCTTATGCCGTCATCGGCAAAAACGTTGAAATCGGTAAGGGGTCTGTCATTTATCCCTACGTCTTTTTAGGTGACCATGTCAAAATTGGCGAAGGCTCGGTCCTCTATCCCGGCGCCGTCATCCACGAACACTGCGTCCTCGGCAAAAATGCTGTTATCCGGGCTCATGCCGTCATCGGTGGCGAAGGCTTCGGCTTTGCCACGGAAAAAGGGAAGCATACCCGCATTCCGCAGATCGGAAACGTCATCCTCGGTGACGACGTCGAAATTGGCGCCTGCACCTGCTTGGACAATGCGACCCTGGGGGCGACGAAGGTTGGTAGAGGTACTAAAATCGATAACCTGGTCCACCTGGGGCACAACGTTGAAATCGGTGAAGATTGCTTTATCATTGCCCAGTCCGGCATTGCCGGCAGTACCAAGGCCGGCAATCACGTTATCTTTGCCGGACAGACGGGCTGTACGGGCCACGTTACGATTGGCGACAACGCTGTTTTTGCCGGTAAGTCAGGAATTATCGGCAATATCAAAGGCAATCAGACCTATGCCGGGTTCCCGGCACGGCCTCACATGGAATGGAGCCGCACCCAGGTATTTTTGAAGCATTTACCGGAAATGGCCAAGACCATCAAGGACCTGCAGAAAAAGATTGCCCAGTTAGAACAGAAATTAGAACAGCAGTAAGAGGACAAGCTTATGTACACCTTCATGAAATGTCTGAGCTGGATTATCTGCCATCTTCCTGACGGCTGCTGCCGCAGCCTGGGCATTTTTTTAGGTTCTTTTTTCTGGACTTTTGTCCCGAAAAAACGAAAAGTATTGGCTCAGGAGCAAATTTTGAAATGCGGCATTACCGACGATCCGAACGAGGCCATGGCTATTGCCAAAGCCAGTACACTTCGCTTTGGTCCGATGATCATAGAAGTCTTACGGTATCCGGTCTATACGAAGGAAACCCTCGATGAGAAAGTCTCCTTCGTCGGCCGCGAGCATTTAGACGCGCTCAAGGAAAGCGGTGACGGAGCCATCATCATGGCTTCCCATGCCGGAAACTGGGAGCTCCTCGGAGCCGTCCTTGCCATGAACGGCTATCCCCTCATTTCCGTGGCTCAGGAGCAAGACAGTCATAGTGCCGATAAGTTCATCAACGAATATCGGGCTATGATGAAGCAGCACGTTACCTATAAGACGGGCATTCGCGATATGGTGAGGCTCCTCCGGGACGGTCACTATATCGGCCTGCTCATGGATCAGGACCCGGGATATACGGGTATCATGGTTAAATTCTTTGGCCTCGATACGCTGACGGCTGACGGGCCGGCCAAGATGTCCGGTATCGCCAACTATCCCATCGTACCTATCTTTATCCGGGAAGACAGGCCGTACCATCACGTCGTTGAAGTACAGCCGCCGCTGCGCCCTTATACGGCAGATCACAAGCTCTCAAAAGAAGAAAAAGCGCGTATCATGTACGAAACGACACAGGAACTCAATGACCGTTTAGAAGCCCATATCCGTCAATATCCGGAAGACTGGTTCTGGTTGCACAATCGCTGGAAATGGACGAAACGTTATAAAGAAAAGCAAGCTGAAAAAGAAGCTGCCCAATAGTGAACTGACCCTCTGACGTCGGATTTTTGGTCCCACGTTAGGGGGTCAGTTCCCAGGCAGCTTCTTTTTTTGGTAAATATTAACAGAATGACGACAAATGTCCGGGAAATATGGTATGATTAACAAAAGAGAATCTTTATACGGAGGAGGCAATATTATGCGCGTTCTTATGTTTTTTATAGCCCTTCTTTGTTTCGTAACGGCAGGGATCCTGGAAATTACCAATATCCCGGGCATTCTTGCTTTAATCGTCGGTCTTGTTGCCCTTCGGTTTGCCTTTCGGGGGAAGAAGTTCAAGCCTAAAGTCGTCGTTTCCAGCGGCAATGAAGAACTCGATAAACTCAACACAGACCTCTTTAAGCGGGCCGTCGAAGACTTCAATACCCTTGATCGGGAAATGAAGACCTTAAGCGATAAGGAACTGCGTAAGCAGGTTGGCAAGATGCAGGGCATTGCTAAAAATTTTTTGACGTATCTCCAAAGTCATCCGGAACGAATCAGTCTGGCACGCCGCTTCGTCGATTATTACCAAGATCGAGCCATTTTGTTGGTACAAAAGTATAAAGAACTGGAACAGACCGGCCTTGACGCTGCGGAAGTACAGCAGTCTAAGCTTCAGATTAAACGACTCTTGAATAATTTTGATGAAGCCTATGCCGACCAATTTTCTAAGGTCCTCAATGCCCAGCTCATGGACCTCGATGCAGAAATGAAGGTTATGAAGGACAATATGGCTGCCGACGGCTTAAAGCCTGAAATTCCCGAAAGCCGAAAAATTCCGGAACGCAATAATGATTTGGTCAACTCAATCATTGATTTGACGGATAAATTTTTAAATACGAAACGAAAGTAGGGTGTTATTATGGCGGAGATTAATTTGAACGACCTTTTGGATAAAAAACAGTCCGATGAGGGCACTCCCAAAAGCTATGAAAAGAAGGAACTGGTCAATTTTAATCGTCAGGTGGAAACGCTTACAGCCGAAGAACGGAAACAAGTCGATACCATCAAAGAGTCGATAAACTTGGTAACGGCCAATGCCATTGCCCAATACGGCATTGCTGCCCAAAACAATATCGCGTCTTTCTCCAACAGCATCTTATCGACCGTAAAGAGTACTGATCAGACGGCAGCCGGTGACCTTCTCAACGACCTGGTAAAGAAAGTTCACGATTTTGAAGAAGAACAAGATGGCCCTAAGGGATTCTTGGCGAATATCCCTGTCGTCGGGTCCTTATTTAAAAAGGTGCCGGCATTGCAGCAGTCTTATTTGACCTTGTCGGCTCAGATCGACAATATTCAGGCCGGTCTCGACAAGCAGAAGATGATCCTCATGAAGGACGTAGCCATGTTCGACGGGCTGTACGATAAGAATTTGGAATATTTTAAGCAGCTCCAGCTCTACATCCAGGCCGGGGAAGAAAAAATTCAGGAATTGAATGAAACGACGATTCCTCAATTGGAAGCCCAGGCTCAGGCCTCAGACAACCCGATGGCGACACAGGTTGTCCAGGATTTTAAAAATTCTGTCAGCCGCTTTGAAAAGAAGGTTCATGACCTGAAAATCAGTAAGACCATTGCCATTCAGACGGCGCCGCAGATCCGGATCATCCAGGACAATGACAAAATCCTCGTCGATCGGATTCAGAGTGCTATTTATAATACGATCCCCCTGTGGAAGAACCAGATGATCCTGGCCCTCGGTCTTAGTCGGCAGAAGGAAGCCCTCCAGATGCAGCAGGCTGTGTCCAATACGACGAATGACCTCTTAAAGCGCAATGCCGCCATGCTCAAGCAGAATTCTCATGACACGGCCGTTGAAAATGAACGGGCCATCGTCGATATCGAAACGGTAAAACAGGTCAATGACGATTTGATTGCTACCATTGAAGATACGCTTCGCATTCAAAGTGAAGGCCGTCAGAAGCGGCAGGCAGCCGAACAGGAACTGCTTCAGATCGAAGACCGGCTGAAAGATGCACTCCTTAAAGGGGCCGGCCGGAACGATCCCTTATAACCAGCCGAATTTTTTACAGGCCTTTAAAATGCCGCCCTTGTCGTGGTCGTCTGTGATATAGTCGGCTCGCTCTTTGAGGGCCTCCCGGGCTGCCCATGGCGATGGCGAAGAATGGCTTTTCGAACATGGTGATGTCGTTGAATCCGTCACCGAATACGACGGCGTCCTCCGGCTTTCCGCCGACGCGGGACAGCATGCGCAGGATGCCGCGGCGCTTATCCGTCGGTTCGATGAGGTATGTATGGTCGATATATTCCAAGTGAGGCAGACCGTATGAATCGGGTTCATCATCTTTTTTCTCCGGCCGGGCGTACATGATTTTATAGACCGTCGTCAACTCGTCGATATCGATGGGTTTGACGACGGTTTTCATATAGTTGCGCGGGTCGGCGTGAGGAAAGGTCTCATAGGGGGTGTAACGATGGATCGTGTTGTCGGTGACGACGGCCCAGGCAAAGCCGCGCCGATCCAATTCGTGTAAAAGGGATTTGCAGTTTTCAAGGGGAAGGCCGGTCATTTCGAACACGTCTCCGTTTAAGGACAAGCTGTTGCCGCCGTCGGCTACGACGGCCGGTATCCCATAGCGGTCGGCAAAGGTCTGAGCATCGTGCTGTAATCTTCCCGAGGCGATGGATACAAAATGGCCGGCCTTCATGAGGCGGCGCAGGCAATAGAGGCTGTCAGCCGGAATGATGCTTGAAATTCCAAGACCCAGGGTCCCGTCAATGTCAAAGAAAAAGTATTTTTTAGTCATGATCCTATCCTTTCTATGCGAAATATACAGGCCTTTTTATTATAGCATAATTCTTTTTGGCTATCCTAAATGACAGCCAAGCGAATGAATTCATATTCGAAAAGACATTTTGCCATTGACAGGACAGTCCTTTTTTTACATAATAAAGTGTAAATGTTTATTTATATTTAACGAACCTAAAAAGGAGCGATTTGACTAATGAGCACCATTGATACGACTTGTGTAAATGCCATTCGTGTATTGTCGGCGGATGCAATCCAAAAGGCAAATTCCGGCCATCCCGGACTGCCCTTGGGGGCTGCTCCGATTGCCTATGAACTTTGGGCAAATCACATGAACCACAATGCAAAAGACCCGAAATGGGCGAACCGGGACCGCTTTATCCTCTCAGCAGGCCACGGCTCGATGCTGCTGTATTCGCTGCTTCACTTGTATGGCTACGGCCTTACCCTGGATGATATTAAGCAGTTCCGTCAAGACGGCTCCTTGACACCGGGCCATCCGGAATATGCCCATACGACCGGCGTTGAAGCTACGACGGGTCCTCTCGGTGCAGGCCTTGGCATGGCTGTCGGCATGGCTATGGCCGAAGCTCATTTGGCGGCTGTTTTCAATAAACCGGACTATCCCGTCGTCGACCACTACACCTTTGCTCTTTGCGGCGACGGCTGCCTGATGGAAGGCATTTCGTCCGAAGCCCTTTCTTTGGCCGGAACCCTCGGTCTGTCCAAGTTGGTCATCCTCTATGACAGCAACAATATTTCCATTGAAGGCAACACGGATCTGGCCTTCACGGAAAATGTCCAGGCCCGCATGGCTGCTTTCGGCTTCCAGACGATTACTGTCGAAGACGGAACGGACACGGCTGTTATCGGCAAAGCTATCGAAGAAGCAAAAGCCGATAAAGAACATCCGTCGTTCATTACCATTAAGACCCAGATCGGTTACGGCTGCCCGGCTAAACAGGGTTCTGCCGATGCTCATGGCTCGCCTCTCGGCGAAGAAAACGTCGTCGCTATGAAGAAAAACCTCAACTGGCCGAAGCCGGAAGAAACCTTCTACGTTCCCGACGAAGTCTATGCACATTATGAAGAACTGAGCAAAAAAGCAGCAGCTGCTGAAAGTGATTGGCAGAAACTGTTCGACGCTTACGCTGCAGCCTTCCCGGATATGAAGGCTAAATGGGATGCTTACCATTCCGATATCGATGCCAACGCCCTCTTAAACGATGAAGAATTCTGGGCTTATGAAGATAAACCGCAGGCAACGCGCAGCCTGTCCGGCACGATGATCAACCGCTTGAAAGATCGTATGCCGCAGCTCTTTGGCGGCAGTGCTGACCTGGCTCCGTCGAACAAGACGGAAATGAAGGGCGAAGGTTCCTTCAGCAAAGCCGATTACAGCGGCCGCAACATCCACTTCGGTGTCCGCGAACTGGCTATGGGTGCCATGACCAACGGTCTTGCCCTCCACGGCGGCGTTCGCCCCTATGCCGGTACCTTCTTCGTATTCAGTGATTACATGAAACCGATGATCCGCTTGGCTGCCCTCATGGGACTTCCGACGACGTACGTCCTGACCCACGACAGCATCGGCGTCGGCGAAGACGGCCCGACACATGAACCGATTGAACAGCTGGCTATGCTGCGCTCCATTCCCAACGTCAACGTCTTCCGTCCGGCCGATGCTACGGAAACGGCTGCCGGTTGGTATTTGGCTGTTACCAGCCAGAAGACGCCGACGGCTTTGGTCCTCACGCGTCAGAACCTGCCGCAGCTTTCCGGCAGCAGTAAAGATGCTTTGAAGGGTGCTTACGTCATTGCCGACGCTTCGAAAGCCGTTCCCGATGCCATCATCATGGCCAGCGGCTCTGAAGTTGAATTGGCTGTCAACGCTAAAGCAGAACTGGCTAAGGCCGGTATCGATGTCCGCGTCGTCAGCATGCCCTGCCTCGAACTCTTCGAACAGCAGGATGAAGCCTATAAAGAACAGGTACTCCCGAAAGCCGTACGGGCCCGTGTCGCTGTAGAAGCCGCTTCCGATTTCGGTTGGGGCAAATACGTCGGCCTCGACGGTGCTACGGTTTCCATGAAGTCCTTCGGTGCTTCGGCCCCGGCAGGCACACTGTTCAAAAAATTCGGCTTCACGACAGAAAATGTCGTCGAAACGGTTAAAAAGGTTGTAAAATAAGACCGATTTTCATCGGTGTCATAAAGTCGTTAACAGGTCCTTCCGGGCCCTGCTAAGGTCTTGAAAAGGGGATGCTGTATGGGCAGCAGCCCCTTTTCACATTGTCAAGGCTTGATTTTTCTTGAGTATTTTATTATACTATGTACAAGAAGAAACCCTACTGTGTACGTAAATGGTCTCGATGTTTTGAACCAACACTTTTTACATTGGGAGTTCGGTCTCTATATTGCGAGGCAATGCCTTCACTGGACTGTCGACCCATATAGGAGGACACCCACCTGCTTAGGCAGGCTCAAAACTCGGTTTATAAACGGCATGGTGGGGCTCTTTTCTTGTTCACGAATGTATGTATGTTTCCGCCGCTAAGAACCTCTTGGCGGCGTTCTATTTAGTCTGGAGAGCAAACAAATGAGCGGAGACGATTTATTTTCCATGGCCGATGAACGGAGCGGCAGGGAGTATGCGCCGCTGGCCGTCCGCATGCGGCCTGAATCATTGGATGACGTCTATGGACAGGATGAATTGATAGGTCCGGGGAGTTTCCTTCGGATGATGATCGAACGGGATACGATTCCGTCGCTCTTGTTCTATGGCCCGTCCGGCGTCGGTAAGACGACGCTGGCCCATGTCATCGCAACGGAAACGGACAGCCGCTTTGTGACCTTGAATGCCGTAACCGCCGGGACGGCAGAGCTGCGAAAAGTGATTGCAGCTGCCAAGGAAGCGGTTCATTTATATCAAAAGCGGACGATTCTCTTTATCGATGAAATCCACCGCTTCAATAAGAGTCAGCAAGACGTGCTCCTGCCTTATGTCGAAGACGGGACGGTCATTTTGGTCGGGGCCACGACGGAAAATCCTTATTTTGAAGTCAACCGACCTTTATTATCCCGGCTGCGGGTCATTTCCCTTCAGCCCTTGTCAGAACAGGCCGTCGTGTCTGTGCTGCGCAGGGCCCTGACCGATACGGTGAAGGGATTGGGAAACCTCGGCATTGAAGGCAGCGACGAAATGCTGGGAACCATTGCCCGCCTGGCTGATCGCGATGCCCGCGTCGGCCTTAATCTGTTGGAACAGGTTGCCATGGTCGTTCCTGTCGGCGGGAAGTTGACACAGGAAGCCATCGAAAAAGTAGCCGGTCATAAGGTGTATACCTATGATAAGAAAGGCGATGCCCATTATGATACGGTATCGGCCTTTATAAAAAGCATGCGCGGTTCTGATCCCGATGCGGCCCTGCATTACCTGGCCCGCATGATCGAAGCCGGCGAGCAGCCGTCCTTTATTGCCCGCCGCCTGGTCATCTGTGCTGCTGAAGACGTCGGCCTTGCCGATCCCCAGGCCTTGGTCATCGCCAATGCAGCGGCCCAAGCCGTTCAATTTGTCGGCTGGCCTGAAGGACGGATCATCTTGTCGGAAGCCGTCATCTATGTTGCCTGTGCACCCAAGAGCAACAGCGCTTACCTTGCTGTCGATGCGGCCCTCAGCGATGTGCGCCGTAAAGACTGCGGCGACATTCCGGCTCATTTGCGGGACAGTCATTACAGCGGAGCCGCCAAGTTGGGGCACGGTATAAATTATCAGTATCCTCACGATTTTGACGGCGCCTGGGTCGATCAGCAGTATTTGCCGGAGGCCCTGAAAGGTGCGTCGTATTATCAGGAAAGACCTTATGGCCATGAAAAAGATATGGCCGCTGCCTGGCATAAACGCCGCAGTGACAAGTAATCTATTAGTGGAAGGTGAACTATTTTGGCAAACGGAAGGACCCCTAAAAGCCCCCGCCGCAAGCGGACGACCCGGCGGACTCGGACTGCCAAACGGGCAGAGAAGTCGCCCCTTTTAAAATATGAGATTATCGGTATTTTCTGCATCTTATTCGGCGTCTTCGCGACCGTCGGGTTTATGGGCATCGATACCGGTCGTATCGGACATAATGTGGACAATGTCTTATCGTATATCTTTGGCTTGGGACGGATTGTTGTCAGCCTGTCTTTGGTCGTTCTGGGGCTGAAGTATATTGTCGTTCGCAAGGCCTGCCCCGTATCGCGGTCCTGGCTCATCGGCACTTGGATTTATGTGCTCCTTTTGGGGCTTATTCATTTGTTGGTCATTCCGGAAGGGACGGAATTCCTGCCGTCCAGCTTGTCTGTCGGAGGAGGTATCATCGGGGCCGTCGTATCCTCGGTGCTGCAGCAGTTTCTCGGCTTTTTTGGGGCCTTTATGGCCATTGTGGGAGCGGCTATCGTTACCTTTCTGATTTGGAAGAATTGGTCGATTTCTCAACCTGTAGCCGTCGTAGCCGATAAGGCCGGCCAGGAAGCGGCCCGCGTTTCCGGAAAAGCCGTCGAAGGCCTGCAGGATGCCTCCCAGTCCCTGCGCCAATGGCATGAAAAGCGGAAGATTTTCGATTTTCAAGCTCTTGATCAGGCTCCCAAGGAAGAGCCGGACAAGGCACCGACTGCCGTTCCGGAAGCACAGACCGAGGGCATTCAGATTTCCGATGCCCGGGATCTTGGAAACGGTGTGGAAGAAGTCAGCTTTGATTCTCGTCCTATCGAGGAAAACCTGTCTTCAGAAGAGGCAGATGATTATTGGGATAACATCCTTGAACAGGGCGTAGACGATATGGAAGAGGCTCCCGATTACAGTCAGATCCATGAAACCGTCGTTTCCGATGCGGAACCGACGGCGCACGACGTTCAGCCGACCAAGGCTCCGTCCTTAGCCGAAGAACGGGATGTCCTCAGTCACGATATGGACGATATCAAACCGATTGAAGTCGAACAGAGCAGTGTGGCTGTCGAACTCAGTGATGAAGGCAGCAGTGCTGTGCCTAAAGCGGAGGGCAAGAAACTGTACCGCCTGCCGTCTGTTTCCATTCTGAAGCCAGGTCCCCAACATACGGTCGGTCTCAGTGACGAAGTTCGGGAAAATGCTGCTATTTTAAAAGAAACCCTGCAGAGCTTCAACATCGATGCCAAGATTTTAAATGCCAGCCAGGGGCCGTCCATTACACGCTATGAACTGGAACCGGCTGCCGGTGTCAAGGTCAGTAAAATTGTCCACTTGGCCGATGACATTGCCCTTAAATTGGCAGCGACGGATATCCGTATCGAAGCGCCGATTCCCGGCAAGGCTGCCGTTGGCATTGAAGTGCCGAATAAGAAACTGACCGGCGTCAACCTGCGCGACGTCATCGAAAGTGAAACCTTCCAAAAGGCCGCAAGAGGCGTTCCTGTCTGCTTGGGGAAAGATATTGCCGGCAATCCCATCGTAGCCGATTTGACCAAGATGCCGCACCTTCTGGTGGCAGGGTCTACGGGTTCCGGGAAGAGTGTCTGCATCAATACCTTCATTGCCAGCATCCTCTTTAAGCAGCGGCCGGAAGATGTAAAATTGATCCTCATCGATCCGAAAGTCGTTGAATTATCAAACTACAACGGAATTCCTCATTTGCTGACCCCGGTCGTGACCGATCCCAAGAAGGCTGCCAGTGTCCTGCGCTGGGCCGTTCGCGAAATGGATGACCGTTACAAGCGATTTGCCCTCACCCATACGAGGGATATTTCTCGTTATAACGAACTTCATCCTGAGGAAACGATGCCCTTTATCGTCATCATCATCGACGAATTGGCTGACCTCATGATGATGGCCTCCGATGACGTCGAAAAGTCGATCATCCGCCTGGGCCAGAAAGCCCGTGCCTGCGGCATGCACTTAGTCCTGGCCACGCAGCGTCCGTCGGTAGACGTCCTGACCGGCCTTATTAAGGCCAATGTGCCCAGCCGTATTGCCTTTGCCGTATCGAGTCAGGTCGATTCTCGGACGATCCTGGACATGGCCGGCGCCGATAAACTCATCGGTAAAGGGGATATGCTCTTTTATCCGCTCGGTGCTTCCAAACCGCTTCGCGTCCAAGGAGCCTTTATTTCCGATTCGGAAATCGACGAGATGGTCGAATTTATCAAGGGGCAGGACGGACCTCATTACGACGAGTCGGTCCAAAAGGCACAGTCTGAAAACGCCGAAGACAGCGTCGATTTTTTTGAAGATGACCTCATGCGTCAGGCCATCGATATGGTTCTCGAGACCGGCCAGGCTTCAACGTCTATGCTCCAGCGCCGCTTCCGCATCGGCTATACGCGGGCTGCCCGCATGATCGATATGATGGAAGCTATGCACATCGTCGGCCCCAATAACGGCAGTAAGCCGCGGGATATTTTGATGACTGCCGACGAAGTCCAACAGAAGTATTTGGGCTGAACCCCTGTACCCTTTGTCGTATCTGTTATATAATAAAGGATACGATTATAGTAAATAGGGAGAGAAAGACAGTGAAGGAATCTTCGATCGGTGACGTATTACGATTAGCGAGAGAACAACAGGGTCTGACCTTACAAGACGTATCGGAGGCCCTCAATATAAAGCGGGAATACTTGGAAGCCTTGGAAGCCAATGAATATGATGCCATTCCCGGCGCCGTATTCGTCAAAGGCTTTATCCGAAACTACGGCAATTTTTTGGAACTGGACGGCATTGCCTTGGTCCAAGAATATAAGGCCTCCGTTGAAGAACGGACGCCAAGACCCGAAGTGCGGACCATCGTTCCTGCCAAACATCAAAAAAATAGGAAAGACAGTAAGAAGAAAAAGACGCGGCAGGGAAATTGGCCGGAAATTACGATTGTGGCCGGCATCATCATTTTTCTGTTGCTCATCATTTGGATTTTAATGTAAATAAGGAGCCATATGCGCGAGAATTTCTTAGTAACCAGTCGGGAAGATATGAAAAGACGCGGCTGGGATCAACTTGATTTTGTCTACATCAATGGCGACGCCTATGTCGATCACCCCGGTTTTGCCGCAGCCCTTATCGGCCGCGTCCTCGAAAGCCGGGGCTATCGTGTCGGCCTGATTTCCCAGCCTGACTGGCACAGTGCAGACGCCTTTAAAGCCTTAGGCCGTCCGCGGCTGGCCGCTTTGATTACGGCAGGCAACCTCGATTCCATGCTCAATGAAAAGACGGCGGCTCGAAAGTTCCGCAGTCGCGACAGTTATTCACCGGGTGGGGAAACGGGGCATCGGCCGGAACGGGCGACGATTGTCTATGCCAATCGCATGCGCGAGGCCTATAAAGACGTGCCCCTCATCATCGGCGGTATCGAGGCCAGCCTGCGCCGCTTTGCTCATTATGACTACTGGTCCGATAAGGTGCGCCACTCGATACTCCTCGACAGCAAGGCCGATATCCTCAGTTATGGCATGGGGGAACACTCCATTGTAGAAATCGCCGATGCCCTGGCTGAAGGTAAGTCCGTCGCTGAGATGTACGACATCCGCGGCATCTGCTACGTGACCGGGAAACCGCCTATTTCGGACAAGACCGTCGTCTGCCCGTCTTATGAAGAGGTCCGGGCCGATAAAGCGGCTTTTGCCAAGGCTTTTAAAATGCAGTATGAAGAGCAGGATCCTTTTTACGGAAAGACCATCATCCAGCCGTCAGAAAACCGCTTCGTCGTCCAGACGCCGCCGGCACTGCCCCTTTCGACGGAAGAGATGGATGCCATTTACGAGCTGCCCTTTCAGCGTCGCTGGCATCCTGATTACGATGCTGCCGGTGGGGTTCCGGCTTTGCAGGAAGTACAGTTCAGCCTGACCAGTCAGCGCGGCTGTTTCGGCCACTGTCATTTCTGCGCCATTGCCAGCCACCAGGGACGCATCATCCAGCACCGCAGCCAGGAATCCCTCGTTCGCGAGACCGAACGGATGACGAAGCTTCCGGGCTTTAAAGGCTATATCCACGACGTCGGCGGTCCGACGGCCAACTTTCGTCACGTGGCTTGTCAAAAGCAACTGACTGACGGCGTCTGCCGCAATCGCCACTGTATCGGCAGTGAAACCTGTCAGAACCTCAATACGTCCCATGACGATTATCTGCAGCTCCTGCGGAAAATTCGTCATGTAAAAGGCGTGAAGAAGGTCTTCGTTCGCTCCGGCCTTCGCTATGATTACGTATTGGCCGACGGCAACAAAGAATTCGTTAAAGAACTCTGCCAGTATCACGTCAGCGGTCAGCTGAAAGTCGCGCCGGAACACGTCGTCAAACACGTGACCGACCTCATGGGAAAGGCCGATGTCAACGCATTTCTGACCTTTAAGGACTGGTTCGATGAAGCCAATCGGGAACTGGGCAAGAAACAGTACTTGGTCCCCTATTTCATGTCCAGTCATCCGGGCTGTACCTTAAAAGATGCCGTAGCCCTGGCCGAATTTCTGCGGGACATGCATATGCAGCCTGAACAGGTCCAGGATTTTATCCCGACGCCGGGCAGTTTGTCGACGGCCATGTATTATACCGGTATCAATCCCTTGACCGGGCAAAAGGTCTACGTGGCTCGCAGGGCAGAAGAAAAGCAGATGCAGCGGGCCCTTATGCAGTACAAGAACCCGGCGAATTATGATATTGTCTATAAGGCCTTATGCCTGGCGGGCCGTCGTGACCTCATCGGTTACGGGCCGAAGTGCCTCATTGCACCACGGCGTCATCAAAGTCAGTCAGGCCGTCCGCCTGTCCGTTCCGGACAAAGGCGGAAGGATTTGAATCGAACTAGAAAATTCAGGTGAATACAATGAAGAAATACGTGCCTTTTGTCGTGCTCAGCGTCTTCGTCATCTTACTGTTGGGTCTGGCGTGGCCCATCTTGATGAAGCACCAGCAGGAAGAAGCACAACGGGCTTATGAAGCCGGCCGTCATCTCGTCATCTTTTCGGATTTGCCCCAGGATGTCAATGACGGTTTGGCCCGAGAATTTTATAAGCAGAAGCATTTGCGGGTGCAGATTTATTCTAAGACCGACAGCGATATGCGCCAGTCGCTGGGGAATATCAACGGTCCTAAGCCGGATATCCTCATCGCTTCGGAAGATGATTTGCGCACGCAAAAGCAAAATGGCATTCTCCAGCCGTATGAGTCGGCCTATACCGACAATATCCCGTCGTCCATGAAAGATGTCGATGGCATGTGGAGCGGTTTATGGTACAATCCGATGGTCTTTGTCGTCAGTCGATCTTATTATGAACGGCGAGGCCAGCTCCTTTCTACTTGGGATGACCTGTTGACCGATCCTCAGATGCTGCTGGCCTTTCCGGACCTGGCTGCCATGGATATGGCCGGCGAATTCCTCTGTTCTTTCGTAGAGATGAAGGGCCTCGATGAAAGTGAACGCTACCTGCGTGCCTTGCAAAGTCACGTCGCTTCCTATTCGAAATCGATGTCGGTTAACGTCCGCCGCGTTGCCAGCGGGGAAGCCGATATCGGCGTAGCCGATGCTTCGTCTGCCACGCAGTATCGAAATGACGGAGCGCCTATTTATATCATCTATCCCCAAGACGGTACGTCGTACTGGCTGACGGGGATAGCTGTCACTAATTGGTGCGAAGACGGAGAATTAGCCAATGCTTTTGCCGATTGGATCTATTCTCCGGAGGCTAATGCCGTCTTACAGCAAAAGCACATTTTCATGAGCGATGCCCTGCCGCAGGCTCAGCCTGAGCTCGATGCCAACGGACGGGGACTCGTCTTATTCCCGGTAAAAAAATTATATTCTGATGAAGGCCGCCGCAGCTTACAGTCATGGTGGATCAAATCAATTCGCTTCGGAAAGGAAAAATAACGATACATGGAAAAGATCGGATTTGTCAGCTTAGGCTGTTCTAAAAATCTCATCGATACAGAAGTCATGCTGGGCATCCTCCGCGACCGCCACATGGAGATCACAGAGGATCTCTCCCAGTCTGACATTATTATCGTCAATACCTGTACCTTTATTGAAAAGGCAAAGCAGGAATCCATCGATACCATCTTGCAGGCAGCCCGCTATAAAACGGAGGGCAACTGCAAGATTCTCATCGTAACGGGCTGCCTCAGCCAGCAGTATAAAGAAGAACTGATGAAGGAAATGCCGGAAATCGACGCCCTCTTGGGTACCGGTTCATGGGACCGCATCTGGGAAGCCATCGATACCGTCAAAAAGGGCCGTAAAGCCTGCTTCATCGACGATGTCAGTCATTTGTACGATCAGCATACGAGCCGCATGCGGACGACGCCGACGTATAGTGCCTATGTAAAAATCGGCGAAGGCTGCAACAACGGCTGCTCTTTCTGCATTATTCCTCACGTTCGGGGGAAATTGTACAGTCGTCCCATCGAATCGATTGTAGCTGAAGTGCAGCAGCTGGCTGCCGACGGCGTAAAGGAAATCAACCTCATCGCCCAGGATACGACGAGTTACGGCGTCGATATTGCCGGCCATTCCCTGCTGCCGGATCTCCTGCGTAAATTGGTTCCCATCGAAGGCATCCGCTGGATCCGTCTGTTCTATCTCTATCCCCATTACTTTACGGATGAATTGATGGATCTCATCGTGAAGGAAGATAAAATCTGTCCCTATGTCGATTTGCCGCTCCAACACATTGCCGAACCGGTCCTGCGCCGCATGAACCGCCGCGATTCGGAAGACGATGTGCGCCGCCTCATTAAAAAACTGTGCAGTCACGGCCGCAAGCTTACCCTGCGCTCGACCTTTATCGTCGGGTTCCCCGGTGAAACGGAAGCTGAATTCCAAGCTCTCTGCGACTTTGTAAAGGAAACGGAATTTGATGACGTCGGCGTCTTTACCTATTCTCAGGAAGAAGGGACGCCGGCGGCCACCATGGACGGCCAGATCCCGAAAGAGATAAAAGAAGAACGTTATCACCAGCTCATGGCCATCCAGGCCAAGGTGTCGGAAATCCGCAACCAAGAACTGGAAGGTTCGGTGCATACGATGTTAGTCGAAAAAGTAGAACAAGAAAAAGGTGTGACCCAAGCCGTCGGACGCATTGAAATCCAGGCGCCCGATGTCGATGGCCTGACCTATTTGGAAGATGCCGAGGGTGTACAGCCCGGGGACATGATCCCGGTCCGCATTGCCCAGGGCTTTGCCTATGATCTCGTGGCTGAACGGCTCGATTAACCGAGGTGATTGGGAATGATAGTAGAACTTGTTACGACGGGCTCTGAATTATTGCTGGGTGAAATTACCAATTATAATTCGGCCTACTTATCGAAACAGCTCAATGAAATGGGATACTTCGTCGTCTATCATACGACGGTCGGCGATAACCCGAAGCGTATGAAAGACGTCTTGAAGACGGCCCTTTCCCGGGCCGATATCGTCATTACGACGGGCGGTCTCGGGCCGACACAAGGCGACATGACCAAGATTATCGGTGCCGAATTGATGAATTGCCCCCTGGTTTATGACCCGGCCATTGCCGATGCGGTCCAAGCCTGGGTGACAGCCCATCACGGTACGGTGACGATGACCGAAAACCAGAAGCGTCAGGCCATGATTCCTGAAGGCGCTGATGTCTTTGACAACGAGGCCGGCACTGCGCCGGGCGTTGCCATGCAGGGCGGTGGTAAGACATTGGTCCACTTGCCGGGACCGCCCAGTGAAATGCGATGGATGTATGAAAATCGGCTGAAACCATGGCTTCTTCAGACTTTTGGCAGCCAAGGGTCCATCCGCTCTCTCTATATCAAGATTTATGATATGGGTGAAGCTTTTATTGAAGAACGGCTGATGGATCTCGTCAAAGACCAGTCGAATCCGACCTTGGCCATGTACGCCCGCCCGGGATTCGTCGAAGTCCGCCTCACGGCCCGCGCCGACAGTGAAGAACAGGCCGAGGAGCTTCTCTTACCGCTCGAAGAAGAAGTACGCCGCCGTCTCAATGACCAAATCGTCAGTTTTAATGATGAGACGATGGCTGACGTCCTGGGACGAGAAGTCCGTCAGGCGGGCTATATCGTCAGTGCGGCCGAATCCTGTACGGGAGGCTTGGTCGGGTCCCTTATTACCGATGTCCCCGGTGCTTCCGACTATTTTCGTGGTTCGGCCGGAACGTACTGCAATGAAATGAAAGAGAAACTCCTCGGTGTCTCTCATGAGACACTGGAACGATATACGGCCGTCAGCTCGGAAACCGCTGCTGAAATGGCGGACGGAAGCCGCCGCCTTTATGGGAGCGACATCGCTGTCAGCACGACGGGCATTGCCGGACCTGGCGGCGGTACGGAAGAACAGCCTGTAGGCCTTGTCTATACCGGCGTCAGCGGCCCTTGGGGGACTTTGGTCCACCGTGACGTCTATCACGGGGGCCGTGCTGAAATCAAGCGCCGAGCTGCCGTACGGGCCATCTATTATGTAGTGCGCTATCTTGTGAACCATAAAAACAAATAACCGTTAGGAGGAATGATTTTGGACGCGAAACAGACAGCACTTGAAAATGCAATGCGCAAGATTGAAAAAGACTTTGGTAAGGGCGCTATCATGCGCCTCGGCGACATTGCTGACAAGATGAACTTAGAAGTTATCTCCTCGGGTTCCCTGGCCGTCGACTTGGCCGTCGGCGTCGGCGGATATCCCCGGGGACGAGTCATTGAAATCTATGGCCCCGAATCGTCCGGGAAGACGACCCTGGCCCTGCACGCCATTGCGTCAGCCCAGAAGAACGGCGGCATTGCAGCCTTTATCGATGCTGAACACGCCCTCGATCCGGTCTATGCCCGCCATCTCGGCGTCGATACGAACGAGCTGCTCATTTCCCAGCCGGATAACGGCGAACAGGCCCTTGAAATTACGGAAGAACTCGTCCGTAGCGGCGCCGTTGACGTCATCGTCGTCGACTCCGTAGCCGCCTTGGTTCCGAAAGCCGAAATCGAAGGCGAAATGGGCGACTCCCACGTCGGCCTCCAGGCCCGCCTCATGAGCCAGGCTTTGCGTAAATTGACGGGGATCATTTCCAAGTCGAAGGCCATGGTCATCTTCATCAACCAGCTCCGTGAAAAAGTCGGCGTCATGTTCGGCAACCCGGAAACGACGACCGGCGGCCGGGCTTTGAAATTCTATGCCTCTATCCGCATGGAAATTCGTAAAGGGGAAGCTATCAAATCCGGCGGCGATGTCATCGGCAACCGAGCTCGGGTCAAAGTCGTCAAAAATAAAGTGGCACCGCCCTTTAAACACTGCGAATTCGATATCATGTACGGTCAGGGCATTTCCCGTGAAGGGACGGTCCTTGACTTGGGCACGTCCATGGATATTATTGAAAAGAGCGGCACCTGGTACTCTTACAAAGGAGAACGACTGGGACAAGGCAAGGAAAATGTCAAGATTTTCATGAAGGAACATCCGGAAATCACGGACGAAGTCGAAAAGATCATTCGCGATACCCTGGCGGCAGAACCGGAAAAATTCGACGATGTCATGGATGAAGAAATGATGGAATCGGCCGCTGAAGCCGTACCGGAAAGCGACGAAGCGGAATAAATGACCTATAGTGAGGCCTATGAAAAAGCCCTGCAGCTGCTCAATGTCCGCTTCTTAAGTGAAGGCGAACTGCGCACCAAGCTGCGGCGACGGGACGTCAGAGACGACGTCATCGACGAAGTAATGGCTATGCTGAAAGAGGAACACTTCATCGATGATGACCGCCTGGCTCGTCAGGTCTATGCCTATTATGTACGGAAAAAGCAGTACGGCCATCTGTATATCGCCAATTGCCTTCGACGCCGTCAACTGACGGTGCCGGACGATATTGAACGTCCTGATGAATACACCTTGGCAGAAAATCTTGCCGAGCGAAAGTTTTCCCGCCGGTACGATGAAAAGAGAAAGGCGGCGCGATATCTCCAATACCGCGGTTTTTCTCCCTCCGTCATCGCCGAAGTCATCGCTTCCTTTACGGTTGGCGACGAGGGTTGACAATCGGTCAAAATAGGGTCGGAGACGCCAAGTCCATCTTGACATTGATATGAAAAAAAATTACAATTAAAGGAGCCGGTTTGATACACTGGTCCATATTTTGCATAATTGTAGGTTTTTTGAACATGAAGTAAATTTTACATACTCATAAAAAAAGCCGGACGGTAAGTTCGGCTTTTTTTTGTGAAGGGGAGGTGAATTTGTTACTATGCTGACTACTACTATGGCTGCTGTCGTAGCCATTGTTTGTATCCTCATCGGCGTCGGTGCCGGTTATGTCTATCGCAAGAAAATTGCTGAAGGCAAAATCGGCCAGGCTGAAGTCGAAGCGCAGCGGATCATTGCCACAGCCCAGCAGAATGCGGAAGCTCGCAAAAAAGAACTGGTCCTTGAAGGCAAGGAAGAAATCCATAAACTGCGAAGCGATGCCGAGCGGGAGAACAAGGAACGTCGCACGGAATTACAGCGCTTTGAACGGCGTTTGATGCAAAAAGAAGAACATTTAGACAAAAAGTCCGATTCCATGGAAAAGAAGGAAGACGTCTTGCAGCGCAAAGAAGAAGAAGTGACGCGCATGCAGGAAAAAGTCGAAGCCATTCACGAACAGAAGATGGCCGAATTGGAACGGATTTCCGGCTTGACTTATGAAGATGCTAAAGAACTGCTTTTGAACAACGTTCAAAGTGAAGTAAAACATGAAACGGCACAGATGATCAAGATGCTTGAAGAACAGGCTCATGAAGAGGCCGAAAGCAAGGCTAGGGAAATTATTTCCGTGGCTATCCAACGCTGTGCTGCCGACCATGTCGCTGAAACGACGGTGTCTGTCGTGTCCCTGCCGAACGATGAAATGAAGGGCTGTATCATCGGCCGTGAAGGGCGAAACATCCGGGCTATTGAAATGCTCACCGGTGTCGACCTCATCATCGACGATACGCCGGAAGCCGTCATCTTGTCGTGCTTCGATCCGATCCGTCGGGAAATCGCCCGCATTGCCTTAGAAAAACTGATTGCCGACGGCCGTATTCATCCGGCACGGATTGAAGAAATGGTCGAAAAGGCTCGTAAAGAAATCAACCAGAAGATCCGCGAAGCCGGTGAACAGGCGACGTATGAAGCCGGGGTTCACGGACTCCATCCGGAACTCATTAAGATTCTCGGCCGCTTGCGCTACCGCACCAGCTATGGCCAGAATGTACTGCGCCATTCTATCGAAGTTTCCCAGCTGGCAGGCATTATGGCTGCTGAATTGGGGGTCGATGAAAAGCTGGCTAAGCGAGCCGGCTTGATTCACGATATCGGGAAAGCCTTGGACCACGAACTGGAAGGGACACACGTCTCTATCGGTGTCGAAATCGCCAAGAAATACGGCGAATCGAAGCTGGTTGTCAACGGCATTGCCGCCCATCACGGCGATGAAGAAGCACAGAGTGTGGAAGCCGTCTTGGTCGCTGCTGCTGACGCTGTATCGGCCGCTCGCCCGGGCGCCCGTCGGGAAACGTTGGAAAACTATCTGAAACGCTTGACGAAGCTCGAAGAAATTGCTGAGTCCTTTGATGGTGTCGAAGACTGCTTTGCCATCCAGGCCGGACGTGAAATCCGGGTCATGGTCAAACCGGATAAATTGGATGAATCCGATTGTGTCCTCTTGACCCATGACATCATTAAACGTATTGAAGCTGAACTGGAATATCCGGGACAGATTAAAGTTGTCGTCATTCGCGAAACGCGGATGGTCGATTATGCAAAATAACCTTATATGACTTGCAGGGCCGCCGTATAGGCGGCCTTTTGCATGATGCGGCAAGGCGTAGAAGCACGGATCGAAATGTCAGGCCGAATTGTCTCGAGTGTCCTGATTGGTATTGCAATTAATCCTCTGAAAAAATATTATTGAATTTAAAAAATAATACTTGCCAAAGTCATCGTTTTGTAGTAGAATAGTTTTTGTTCGAGGCACTAAGAAATACCGAGACAGCCCCGAAGAATGAAAGCAAATGGCCCCGTGGTGTAGCGGTTTAACATGTCGCCCTGTCACGGCGAAGATCGTCAGTTCAAATCTGATCGGGGTCGCCAAATGCTCAGGTAGCTCAGTCGGTAGAGCAGGGGACTGAAAATCCCCGTGTCGGCGGTTCAATTCCGTCCCTGAGCACCACCAATGCGGAAGTAGCTCAGTGGTAGAGCACCACCTTGCCAAGGTGGGGGTCGCGAGTTCGAGCCTCGTTTTCCGCTCCATATATGGCGGCATAGCCAAGCGGTAAGGCAGAGGTCTGCAAAACCTTCATCCCCAGTTCGATTCTGGGTGCCGCCTCCATATTTTTCTTTCGTCATGCCGAGGTGGCGGAACTGGCAGACGCAACGGACTTAAAATCCGTCGGATAGAAATATCCGTACCGGTTCGATTCCGGTCCCCGGCACCAAATCAACAACGTGTAAGCGGCGTTGGCCGTGGCCGAAGTCCTTGCAAAACAAAGGAGCTGTCTTTGGACAGCTCCTTTTCGCAGTCCGTTTAAATTATCTGAAAAATGGGTTATAATGAATCATGACTGAATACAAGTATAGAGTATCTGATTTTGAAGGACCTTTAGATCTGTTGCTCTATTTGATTGAAAAGAACAAAGTCGACATTTATAACATTCCTATCGTTGACATTGCCGATCAGTTCAATGCTTATGTAGCTGACATCGACGCCTTTGATGTCGACTATGCCAGTAAGTTTTTTGTCATGGCAGCGACCCTTTTGCAGATAAAATCGCGGCTGCTCCTGCCGAAACAGCCTAAAGTGGTTGACGACGAAGAAGACCCGCAGGAAGTCTTGGTCCGGCAGCTCGTAGAGTATAAAAAGATGAAGGCCCTGTCTCAGGCCATGGGCAGTTTGTGGGACGCCCGCAGCCTGATGATGGGACGCCTGCCGGCGCCTATGCCTTATGAAACCCGCTTCGAAGGCCATATCGACACCAAGGCCCTCTACGACGCCTTTCAGCAAGTATGCCAGGCCCTGCCGGAACCAGAAGCCGTAGAGATACGGATTCAGAAAGAAATATACAGCGTCGGCGAATGCATGCGCCGCGTCACCTACGCCCTGCGCCGGGCCAAGGGGACGATGACGGCAGCTGCCATTTTTCAGGCCTGTCGATCCCGCGTCGAACTTGTCGTAACCTTTTTGGCGGTTTTAGAATTGCTCAAGGTCGGTCAATGTATGACCGTCGCTGAGGGAAAGGATGGGAATACCATTGCCTTACGATACACGCCAAAAGGATAACCGCGAGCCGACGGCACTTCTGGAAGCCCTCCTCTTTTTGAGCGGCGACGCCATGACCGAAGCCGATATCAGTGAACACCTGGGATGGCCTTTGGAAGATGTTGAGAAAATTGCCGAGCGCCTGCAGCATCTTTTAGAAGATCAGCGGCGAGGGCTGCGTCTCATCCGCGTTGCCGGCGGCTATCAGTTAGTGACCCGGCCGGATCTTCACGATGCCCTGCAGTGGGTCCGGACGGGGAAGAAGGAACTGTCGCCTATGGCCCTTGAAGTACTGGCCATCATCGCCTTCAAACAGCCTGTGACGCGGGCTGATATTGAAAAGCTGCGCGGCGTTTCGTCAGAAAGGGTCCTGACTTCTTTGGTGCAGCAGGGATTGGTCATCGACCTCGGCCGCAAGGACAGTCCGGGACGGCCGATTTTATACGGGACGTCTGCTTATTTTTTGGAATGTATCGGCATGGATTCCCTTGCTGATTTAGCCGGCCGCTTGTCGGTAGATACTACGGAGGATGGACTTGATGGAAGAACGGTTGCAGAAAGTAATGAGTAACTGCGGAGTCGCTTCACGGCGTGCTTCGGAAAAGCTGATATTAGAAGGACGAGTCCGCGTAAACGGTGTCGTCGTCCGGGAATTAGGCACCAAGGTCAATCCTGATAAGGACCGCATTGCCGTCGACGGCAAGACCCTTGAAATGCAGGCCAAGCATTACTACCTGTTTAATAAGCCCAAGGGCGTCATTACCACATCGAGTGACGATCAAGGACGGACGACGGTCATGGACTACTTCAAGAAGGAAAAAGACCGTATCTATGCCGTCGGCCGTTTGGACCAAAATACAGAAGGCTTGCTGCTCATGACCAATGACGGCGAACTGGCTAATATTCTGATGCATCCCAGCCGCCTCGTCGATAAGACGTATGAAGTCAAGGTCAAAGGGCAAGTTGCCGATTCGATTCTGCAGCATTTAGCCGACGGAGTCGAACTGAAAGACGGGATGACGGCACCGGCTGATGTCGTCTACGTCGACTACGATCCTCGGACGAACCTGACCAGTCTGGAAATCACCATTCACGAAGGCCGCAATCGCCAGGTCCGCCGCATGCTGGAATACTTTGGCTTTCAGGTTCACAACCTGCGCCGTATCCAGTATGCCTTTTTGACCCTGAGCGGCGTCAAGCGCGGAGCCTATCGCTCCTTGACCCGTGAAGAAGTGGCCGAACTCTATAAATATAAATAATAGGAGTCTTTATGAAGGAAATACTCGTCATCGGTGCCGGTGCGGCCGGCATCATGGCTGCGCTGGCTGCTGCTGAATCGGGAGCCAGAGTACATTTATTTGAAAAAAATGATATTGTCGGTAAGAAGATGGGAATCACCGGTAAAGGACGCTGCAACTTGACAAACTCCTGCAGCATGGCCGATTTCATCGCCCATACACCGGGGCACGGAAAATTCCTGTTCAGTGCTTATCAGCAGTTTACGAACCTCGATTTATTGGATAAACTGAACGGCTGGGGCCTTCTGACAAAAGAAGAACGAGGCGGCCGTATTTTCCCCCAGTCTGACAGCGCCATCGAAGTGCGAAAGCTCTTTTATCACAAACTGTGCCGCAAGAGCATCGAACTACATTTGAAGGAAGGCGTTAAAGCCGTTAAATCTTGGGGACATCGCTTTGTCGTCCAAACGGATTCGAGAACTTATGAAGGCGATGCCTGTATCATCACGACAGGCGGCATGTCCTATCCTGTAACCGGTTCTACCGGCGACGGCTACGGCTTTGCAAAATCGCTGGGGCACGAGGTGACGGAACTCAAGCCGTCGCTCATCCCTTTTACGACGGCCGAATCCTGGCCTCATGACTTGTCGGGACTGTCCCTGAAAAATGTCGAAGGGTCACTATGGCGCCGTGGGAAAAAAATCGATGCCCACTTCGGGGAAATGCTGTTTACCCACTTTGGCGTTTCCGGGCCGATTATCCTGATGCTCAGTACGGCAGCGGCCCATAAAAAGAGCGCCGCTTTCCCCTTAGAACTTCGCATCGACTTAAAACCGGCCTTATCGAAGGAAAAACTCGATGCCCGCCTGCGTCGGGATTTTGAAAAATATATCCGCAAAGAAGCTGTAAACGGCTTAAAGGATCTGTTGCCCCAGCGACTCATTCCGGTCATCCTTCATGAAGCCGGGATTGCAAAAGACTGTCCGGTCAATCAGATTTCCCGGGAACAGCGCCAGCACTTGGTCGAAGCCTTTAAGGCCCTGCCCCTTACGGTGACCGGGACGAGGCCCATCAGTGAAGCCATCGTCACCGCCGGCGGCGTATCGGTCAAGGAAATAGACCCTAAGACGATGGAGTCGAAACTCGTTCCGGGCCTTTATTTTGCCGGGGAAGTCATCGATATCGATGCCTTTACGGGCGGATATAATTTACAGGCAGCCTTTTCGACAGGGTTTGTAGCCGGAACGGCCGCTGCTAAGGAGGGCTGACTATGAAAAAATTAACGATTGCCATCGACGGCCCGGCAGGAGCCGGAAAAAGCAGTGTGGCTAAACTTTTGGCCAATAAAGTCGGCTATTTATACATTGATACCGGGGCCATGTACCGAGCCTTTACTTGGGCGGTGCTGGAAAAAGGCGTCGATATCGCCGATGACAAGGCCGTCAAGGCCTTAGTGGACAGCGTGGATATCCGCCTTGAACCAATGGCCGACCTGTGTCGGGTCTACGTCGGAGATACGGAAGTCACCGAGGCCATTCGGACGCAACGCGTATCCTCTCATGTTTCTTCCGTCGCAGCTCTTGCAGTCGTACGGCAAAAACTGGTAAAATTACAAAAGGCCATGGCCAAAGAAGGCGGCGTCATCCTCGACGGCCGCGATATCGGGACCGTCGTCCTTCCCGATGCGGATCTCAAAATATTCCTTACGGCGTCTGTCGCATCCCGGGCTCAGCGCCGCTATTTGGAAGTAAAGGCCAAAGGCGGCAGCGAATCGTATGAGGACATCGCCGCCAGCATCGCCGCTCGCGATGACATGGATTCCCACCGCAAGGTGTCCCCTTTGAAAAAAGCCGATGACGCTGTCGTCGTCGACAACAGTGATCTCGATTTACAACAGACGGCCGATGTCATTCTCGGCCTTATGAAGGAGCGAGGCTGATGCATGAATTTATGTATAATACGATCCGCAGGATCTTCAATGTCGCAACGTACGGCTTCTTGGACATGGAAGTCATCGGCGAAGAAAATATACCTGAAAAAGGGCCTTTTATCGTAGCCTGTAATCATGCCAGCAACTTTGATCCGCCCCTTTTGGGAACGGCTATGCGTCATCATCTCATCCACTTTATGGCCAAGGAGGAACTCTTCCGCAATCCGGTCATGGGCTGGTTCCTGCGTTATGTCCATACCTTTCCGGTCCATCGCGGCCGCATCGACCGCAAGGCGGTTATGGAATCCTTTAAGGTATTGAAAAATGGTGCCGTTTTGGGGATTTTCCCGGAAGGGAAGCGGACCCGAGGCGGCTCGGTCGGCCCCTTTCATGAGGGCTTTGCCGGTATCGCCATTAAGGCCAAGGTGCCTGTGTTGCCGGCAGCCATCGTCAATTCGGAATTTCTGCCGAAAAAGACGGGGCCTGTTCGAGTCATTTTTGGAAAACCCATCATGGCTCCGGCCGGAAAAGCCTCGGATCACGACGTAGTCACGGCCTTTTCCGAAGAAATTCGCGATTCCATCGTGACTATGCAAAATCAGTATAAAGGGGACGAAAAATGAAAGTAACTCTCGCCGCAGCCTGTGGCTTCTGCTATGGTGTCCGACGAGCCGTTGAACTGGCCGGACAGGCTGAAAAAGGAACACACACCTTGGGCCCTATCATCCATAATCCGCAAGTTGTCGGGCGTCTCGCCGAACAGGGCGTGTCGCCGGTAGACTCTTTGGATGAGGTAGAAAAAGGGGCTGTCGTCTTAATTCGGTCTCATGGCGTCGGACCGGAAATCTATGAAAAAGCCGACGATCGAGAACTAAAAGTCATAGATGCCACGTGTCCGCACGTTAAAAAGGCCCAACAAGACGCCAAAAATATCATCGAAAAAGGTGAAAAGCTTATAATCGTAGGCGAAAAGGCCCATCCCGAAGTAATTAGTATTTCACAATGGGGGGCAAATCGTGCTATTATAATAGACAGGGAAGAAGAGGCTCAACAAATTCCCTTTTGCGATTCTATGGGAGTCGTCGTACAAACGACGTTCTCTCAAGAGCAATTCAAGCGTATCGCCGCTATCCTGCAACAAAAGACTAATCATCTCGATGTGCATATGACCATATGCACGGCGACGCAGCAGCGTCAGCAGGCAGCGATAGAATTGGCAGGTCAGGTGGACGCCATGATCGTCATTGGCGGCAAGAACAGCGCCAACACCGGCCGCCTCGCGCAGGTATGCCGTGAACAGGATTGCCCGACATACCACATTGAAACAGCAGCCGAATTGGATACGGACTGGTTCAGTGGTATGAATCATATAGGCATTACAGCCGGCGCTTCTACGCCGGATTGGATAATACAGGAGGTTGTTAAGATTATGGAAAATTTGCAAGCTGAAGGCACAGAAGTAATGAGTGAAGAATTGTTGGACAAGTATGACTATGAAGAAAATCCAAAGAAAGGTGACGTGGTCAAAGGCACGGTTATTTCTGTGAATGATGATGCTGCCTATGTTTCCATCGGTACGAAAGCGGAAGCAATTCTGCCGAAAAAGGAAATGGCTGTTCCCGCTCCGGAAAAAGCAAGTGACTTTGTCAAAGTCGGCGATGAACTGACCGTTGAAATTGCCAACAACATCAAAGAAGAAGGAGCTATTGTCGTTTCCCTCGTCAAGATGAAGAAAGTCGAAGACTGGAAAGAAGTTCGCGAAGCATTCGAAAATGATCAGCTCGTCGAATGTGTTGGTAAAGAAACGAACAAGGCTGGTCTTGTCGTTTCTATCAAATCTCTCCGCGGATTTATCCCCCTCTCTCAGGGCGATATCAAATTCGTGAAGTCTTTGGACTACCTCGTCGGTGAAACCTTCCAGGTCAAAGTCATCGACATTGACGAACACAAAAACCGTCTGGTCCTGTCCCGTAAGGCTGTACTTGAAGCAGAACGCGAAGCAAAACGCGAAGAAGCCCTCAAACACATTGAAGAAGGGGCTGTCATCAAAGGTACTGTCGTTAAGATCATGCCCTATGGCGCATTCATCGATCTCGGCGGCGTAGAAGGCCTGCTTCACATTTCTGATATTTCTTGGAAGCGCATCAATGCTGTCGAAGACGTTCTCCAGGCCGGAGAAGAACTCGAAGTCCTTGTTCAGAAGTTCGATCAGGAACGGAATCGTATTTCCCTCTCCTTGAAAGCACTTCAGAAGAACCCCTGGATTGCAGCTATCGAAAAATTTGAAGTCGGCGATATCGTAAAAGGTGAAGTTAAGAAACTCTTGCCTTTCGGTGCTATCTTAGCTATCGATCCGGAACTGCAGGGCTTGCTCCATATTTCTGAATTAACTGAAAAACGCGGCGTGGCTGTCAAAGACCTGGTCGACATCGGCGATGTCATGAACGTTAAGATCATCGGCATCGATACAGATAAGAAGAAGATTTCTCTCAGCGTTCTGGCTATTCAGAAAGATGAAGAAGAACAGGAAGTTCGCGACTACCTCGCTAACCAGGATAACGAAGAAGAAAACAACTAAGGCTTTGTAAAAAGAGGATAGCCGGGCTGTACCGGTTATCCTTTTTTCGTTTATAGAAAGGATAATGCCATGTATAAACCCTTAGTCGCCGTCGTCGGTCGGCCGAATGTCGGCAAATCGACGCTGTTTAACGCGATTGTCAAGAAACGAATTTCCATCGTTGAAGATATTCCCGGCGTTACGCGCGACAGAATTTATTTTGATGCCGAATGGCTCGGTCGGGAATTTACCATGATCGATACGGGGGGCATTGAATTCGTTGATTCCAATGACCACATCTTCACCAGCATGCGCTATCAGGCAGAACTGGCCATTCACGAAGCCGACGTCATCTTATACGTCGTCGACGGGAAAGTCGGGATCCAGCCTCAGGATGAAGAAATTGCCCATATCCTGCGTTCCTGCGGGAAACCGGTCATCTTGGTCGTCAATAAGATCGACAGTGTCGAACAGGAAATGAACATCTATGAATTTTATAATCTCGGCTTGGGTGACCCCATCGGGATTTCAGCCGTCAACTTGATGAATCTCGGCGACCTCCTCGATGAAGTCCTGAAGAATATCAAAGAAGTACCGGCCCTTGAAGAAGATGACGATACGATTCATATCTCCCTCGTCGGCCGTCCGAACGTCGGCAAGTCGTCGCTCACCAATGCCCTCTTAGGGCAGGATCGGGTCATCGTCAGCAACGTGCCCGGTACGACCCGCGACTCTATCGATACACATTGGTCTTATGAAGGAACGGACTTCGTCCTCATCGATACGGCCGGCATGCGCCGCAAGGCCAAAATCGACATGCCTGTCGAACGGTACAGCGTCGTCCGGGCTCTGCGGGCCGTCGATCGGTCGGACATTGCCGTCCTGGTCATCGATGCGACGGAAGGCGTTACCGAACAGGATACGAAGATCGCAGGCTACGTCCACGAAGCGGGCAAAGGCTGCATCATCGTCGTCAACAAGTGGGACCTCGTCGAAAAGGACAGCAAGACGAGCCATAAGTTTGAAGAAGACATCCGTCGAGAACTGGCCTTCCTCCAGTACGCGCCCATCCTCTTTGCTTCGGCCCTTACGAAGCAGCGTATCAATCGCCTGGCCGATATGGTCAAATTCGTATCGGAACAGCAGCATATGCGCGTATCGACGAGCGTCTTAAATGAACTCATCGAAGATGCCCAGCTTACCAATCCGCCGCCGGCTAAAGGCGGGCGACTGCTGAAAATCTATTATATGACCCAGGCTTCGGTCCAGCCGCCGACCTTCATCCTTTTCGTCAATGAGCCCCAGCTCATGCATTTTTCGTATCTGCGCTTTTTGGAAAACCGACTGCGCGAAACCTTTGGTTTTGAAGGCACTCCCATCCGGCTTATCCTGCGTGGTAAGAAGGATGGTGACCGCTTATGATGACCGGTATCCTCTTCTTGGTTCTGGCTTATCTCGCAGGCTCCATTCCGAGCGGCCTTATCATCGGCAAGGTCCTGTATCATACGGATCCTCGTGAGTACGGCAGCCATAATACGGGAGCGACCAATGCCTACCGGGTCTTCGGCGCTGTCGGCGGCCTTTTGGTCCTCCTCTGCGACGTCGCGAAAGGCATGCTCGGTGTCTACCTGGGGCAGCTTGCTTCCCAGGCCGGCATCGGCACTCCGGCTGATCAGATTTATCTCATGATTGCCGGCGGGCTGCTTTCCATCGTCGGTCATTCGTGCTCTGTTTTTCTGAAATTCAAAGGTGGTAAAGGCGTTGCCACCGGCCTTGGCATCATCTTGTTCTTGGCGCCGTGGGAAACGCTCATCGTCTTTGCCGTCTGGGTCGTCATCGTTGCCATTACGCGCATCGTCTCCCTCGGCTCCATCGTAGCCGCTATTTTGGTGCCGATTCTGATGTACGTCTTTGGCGAGCCGCTGCCGCTGACGATTTTCGGCCTCCTGGCCGCCATTCTCGTCGTCGTTCGTCATAAGGATAATATTATCCGCTTGATACAGGGACGAGAACTGAAGGTCGAACGAATTCAGAAAAAATAGATTGATATGTACTAAAAAACGTGTATAATTGATTATGTACGAGCAGGTGATCTTATGAGAATCATATCGGGTAGTGCCAGAGGGCGAATTTTGAAGTCGCCGAAAGGAATGCTGACCCGGCCGACCTTAGACCGCACGCGGGAAAGTCTTTTTAATATGCTTGAAAGCAGAGGCAGTCTGGCCGGGGCAAGGGTTCTCGATATCTTTGCGGGTACAGGTGCCTTGGGATTAGAAGCCTTGAGCCGCGGTGCCGATTCTGCCGTCTTCATCGACCATTATACGCAGGCCCTCATTCGTCAGAATGCGTCGCTCTGCGGCTTTGATGAACGCGCTGAGGTCCTTCGGCTCCCGTCGGCAAAAGCTTTGGCACGGCTGAAAGGGCGGCAGTTTGATTATATCTTTGCCGACCCGCCGTATAACAAAAATTTGGTGAACGATACAATTGTTTTGATAGGTCAATACGATTTGTTGGCTCCTGGTGGATTGATTCTGATGGAATACAGCCGGAATGAAGGCATAACGGAGAACACATTGTATGAGGTCATCAGAGAAAAATCCTATGGAAATGACACGCGGATTGCTTTTATCCGTCGTCGCCGGGAAGGAGTTTGAAAGAAGTGCGAATCGGTATTTGTCCGGGCAGTTTTGATCCTGTTACCAATGGACACATTGATATTTTTGAACGAGGGAGCAAACTAGTCGATAAACTTATCGTTGCTGTTTTTGAAAATCCCGTAAAGAAGCCGTTGTTTACGATGGCCGAACGAGAAGAGATGCTGAGAGAAACGACGCGGCATATTCCCAATATTGAAGTCGTCAGCTTTCACGGCCTTCTCAATGAATACGCTATCGATCACGGTGCGACCGTCATTATTCGCGGCCTCCGGGCCCTGAGTGATTTTGAATATGAATTCCAACGGGCCCTGCTCATGAAAAAAGTGGAGCCACGCATCGAAACGGTATTCATCATGACGAGTACCCAGTATTCATATATCAGCTCGACGGGCATCCGCGAACTGGCCTGCTTTGGCGGCAAGCTCGATGATATGGTTCCCGATTACGTTGAAAAGAAACTAAAAGTGAAGTTTGCAGACAAGTACAATGCTTAGGAGTGGAGACTACATGAATTCGGATAAACTGTTAGAAGATTTGGAAAGCTTAGTAATGAACGCTTCAAAAGTTCCCTTTACTAACAAAAAAATGGTAGAAGAAGAAGAAATCCTTCAGATCATCGACGATTTGAAAGAATCCATGCCGGCTGAATTGGAACAGTCCAAAAAGATATTGGCCGAAAGAGACAAGGTCATTGCCGATGCCCAGCATCACGCTGACGGCATGGTAGCTCAGGCGAAAGACTACATCGCCAAATTGACCGAAGAAAGTGAACTGGTACGGCAGGCTCAGGAACGTGCCAACCAGGTTATCCAAACTGCCAATGACTCGTCGGAACAGCTGAAAAACAGCTCCATTACCTATGCCGGCGACGTCCTCAAATACGTTGAATCAACATTGGAAAAGACCTTATCCAGCATTCAGCAGAATCGCGAAAGCCTGCTGAAGAACAATGGACATCAGGATACGCCGGATCAGCAGTAGTGATGGCTTATGAGGTCCTGTCGCTCGTGCGGCAGGGCCTTTTTTTCCATGTTGATGACAGGAGGTACTATGAACGAAATTGTGTCCCGCGATAACCAGTGGGTAAAGATGGCCTGCTCCTTGAAGCAGAAAAAAGGCCGTCAAGCTCATCAGCGCGTCTTTGTCGAAGGCCTGCGGGTCATCGGTGATGCCGCTGTTATGGGGATTCCCGATGCCATTTGCTTTGTGTCGCCTAAAGGACGGGAACTTGCCGGCTTTGACGAAGTCTATGCCAGAGGCCTTGAATTAGGATGGACTTTTTATGCCGTTACCGACAGCGTATACGATAAATTAAAGGATACCAAGACGCCTCAAGGGCTGGCTGCTATGCTGCCCTTTTTTGCCTATACCTTTGACGCCTTGCCGGCCGTTGCTCCGGAAAAGGCCGTCCTCTATCTGCGCTCCGTCCAGGATCCGGGTAATTTAGGGACTATCCTCAGGACGGCTGCAGCAGCTAACGTCGGAGCTGTCCTTCTCAGTGAAGGCTGTGTCGACGTCTACAACGATAAGACGGTCCGCAGCGCCATGGGGGCGATTTTTAAAGTGCCTGTCGTCCAAGATGTAACCGATGAACAGCTCGACCAATTCTGCAGCGATGAGGACCGGAACATCTATGGAACGGCAGCCGAAGGGACCGTATCCTATGTCGAAGCCGATTACGACCGGCCGGTTATTCTGGCTTTTGGCAACGAAGGGAACGGCTTGCCCGATGAATTTTTGGAATGCTGTGACGACGTACTGACCATCCCCATGCGGCCTGATACAGAATCACTCAACTTATCTATGGCCGTCGGCATCGTCTTGTATAAGGCCTGGGAAAAAAATGGTTTTCACGTATAGTCTGGAGGCGTAATCATGGAAGAAAATAAGGACACCCTTGATCTTGGTTTTGCAAAACTCGACTTACAGCGTCAAGAGCGCTGCGGCTTTCCGGAAGTCGTCTATTGTGCCGGGAAGACGACGGACCAGTCCGTACGGATTTTAGAAATTTTGATGGAAAAATATGACAATGTCATCGGCACGAGGGCTTCGAAAGAAATTTTTGACATCTTATCGGCTAAGTTTCCGGCTGCCCAATACGACGAGCTGGCCAAGATGGTCTATCAGCACAAGGATAAGACCATCATCAACGGCGATCGCCTCATTTCCGTCATTACGGCCGGTACCAGCGATATTCCCGTCGCTGAAGAAGCGGCGCTTACGGCAGAAATTATGGGAAATCAAGTGGAACGAATCTACGATGTCGGCGTTGCCGGCATCCACCGATTGCTGGCACGAGTCGACGATATCCGAAAAGCCAATGTCAACATCGTCGTTGCCGGCATGGAAGGGGCTCTGGCCAGTGTCGTCGGAGGTTTAGTAGACAAGCCGGTCATCGCGGTACCGACCAGTATCGGATACGGTGCCAATTTCCACGGTCTTTCGGCCCTTCTGGCTATGCTCAACAGCTGCGCTGCCGGGATATCTGTCGTCAACATCGACAATGGTTTCGGCGCCGGCAGACTGGCCGATACGATGAACAGTCTGAGGTGAGCCGATGGAAACCTTATGGCAATTGGAAGCCAATATCGACGATATGAATCCTCAAAATATGGAATACGTCTTTTCACAGATTCTCGACAAGGGGGCCAATGACGTCTGGGCTATGCCGATGATGATGAAAAAAGGGCGGATGGCATCGATGCTCTGTGTTCTTTGCCGAAAAGAACTCCTCGACGATATGATTGAAACGATCGTTAAAGAGACGACATCTATTGGCGTTCGCTTTTTTCCCGTGAGCCGCATGGCCTGTGACCGGATCATTATGACAGTCTGCATTGACGGCAGGGATCTTCACTGTAAAATCTGCCGGTACGGCGGACAGATTGTCAATATTTCCGCCGAATACGACGACTGTCGGGCGGCGGCAGAAGCGACGGGCATCCCTTTGAAAGAATGGCAGCGCAAGGTGAAGGAAGCGGCATACCGCCAATTTGCCGAATAGTCCCGGGGAGGATATTGTCAAAATACGATTGTCCGTGTATAATAGTCATTAAGCCGATGTGCAGTGCATCCTGAAAGGACAGGGAGCGTAAAAGATGAATAGAGTCATTATTAATGCCGATGATTTCGGAATTCATACGGAAGTGAATCATGCCATTATTGAGGCTTGTGAACAGGGCGTTCTGACCAGTACGTCCTTATTGCCAACGGGGCCGGCTTTCGAAGAAGCCGTCTCGCTGGCTCGGACTTGTCCCCGTCTCGGAATCGGGATCCACTTATGCCTCGTCGGGTCGTTGCCCACCGTTTTGTCCCCGCAGGAAGTACCTACCCTGGTGACTGACAGTGGACGGGTACCGGACAGTTATCCTGAAGTCATTAAACGGGCCTGTCAGGGCCGGCTCGATTACGGTCAGGTTTACCGGGAACTCGATGCTCAGATGGAAAAAATCATGGCTACGGGACTTCCCATCGATCACATCGACAGCCATCAGCATCTGCACGTCCTGCCGCAGATCTGGAACATCGTCCAGTCGCTGATGATGAAGTACGGTATCCACCGAGTACGCATTCCGAGAGAAGCTTATTCATATAAGCTGTTTTCGGCCAATCCCGTGCGCATCGCCGGCCGCGACGGCCTGACCTACTTGTCCCAGAAGGCCATGGATGCCGTGAAACGCCTTCATTTTACGACGACAGATTTCTTTTGGGGCATGGTAGACGGCGGCAACATGAACGAAGGCAACTTGAAGTATCTCATCGACCGGCTGCCCTTCGGAGTCCATGAAATCATGATGCATCCGGGACGCAGTACGACGGTTCTTAGCCGGAGCTTTTCCTGGGAGTACCACTGGCAGGATGAATTTCAGGCACTTTTGTCGCCGGCGATCCGCCGTCAAATCGAAAAAAGAGAGATTCAACTCATTACCTACGGCGATTTGCCGTAAGGTCCGGGAGGACTTGCCTTGCATATTTTAGTTACGGGAGGTGCCGGCTTTATCGGGTCCCGCCTTGTCAAAGCCCTGCTTGAAGCAGGCCATGAGGTTACGGCCTTTGATAACCTTTCCAAAGGAACCTTTGCTCAGGTTCCCGACGAAGCCCGCTGCATCGAAGGCGACATCGGTGATGAAAAGGCCGTCGCTTCAGTGTTTTCCGAAAAGCCCATCGATATCGTCTTTCATGAAGCACCGCAGCGGAGGCTTTCCGATTCGCAGGACTTTTCTGAGAACGATGTCATAGGGAGCCTTACAGGTCTTAAGGTTGTCCTTGACCAGTGCTGCCGTCACGGTGTGAAGAAATTCATTTTTTCCTCGTCAGCTGCCGTCTACGGCGAGCCCGTCCGCGTTCCCGTTCGCGAAGAAGATGAGCTTAGCCCCATCAACTTTGACGGACAGGCTAAGGCAGCTGCGGAAGATTGTATCCGCCGGTATCATGAAGCGTACGGCCTGTCATATGTCATTTTGCGCTATGCCAATGTATATGGTGAGGGTGAGGAGAACAGCGTTGTCAGCCGTTTTACCCGGGCTGTGGCTTACGGCGAAGATATGACCATCTATGGCGACGGTGAACAGTCCCGCGATTTCATCTACGTCGACGACGTCGTCCGGGCCAATCTGGCGGCCATGGCGGATGAGGGGCCGGCTGAGACGTATAATATCGGCACGCAGATGGAGACGACGATCAACGCACTGAAAGTCATCCTGCTGTATTTTACCCATGCCGGTATTTCTATCTCTTATGAAGATGCACGCCCAGGTGATGTACACTGTTCGGCACTGCATAGTGAAAAAGCCGAGAAAATACTCAACTGGCGTCCTAAAATGAAACTGATGCCCGGCCTTATGGCGATGTATCAATATTTTTGCGAAAGGGAAGATGCCAAGTGAAAGACGATAAGGAGCACAAGTTTTACTTAGTCCGCGAAGATATTTTGCCTGAAGCGATCAAGAAGACCATCAAGGTCAAGGAAATCCTCAAGCGCCATCAGACGCGGACCATCAATGAAGCCGTCCAGATGATGGATTTGAGCCGCAGTGCGTACTATAAATATAAGGATTACGTCTCTCCTTTTTATGACGTTACGCAGGGCAAAATCGTCACCTTGTCGGTCATGATTTTTGACCGTCCCGGCGAATTATCCCAGGTTCTCAACACGGTTGCTGCCAACAATGGCAGTATCCTGACCATCAATCAGGGCATTCCCCTGCAGGGCATGGCAGCGGTCAGCTTGTCCATTGAAACGAAGGATATGACCGTATCGGTCGAAGACTTGATGAAAACGTTGGAAAAACTGTCCGGTGTCAGCAAGGTAAATATTATCGGACAAGCGTAAGTAAAAAAGAGGGGGTAGGTCCATGAAAAGCGTTTCTATTGCTCTATTAGGCTGCGGTACTGTTGGGAAAGGCGTCGTCGATTTATTGGCGATGAACGGTCCGCTTATTGAAGAACAGCTCGATACGAAAATCAATATCAAGCGTATCCTTATCCGTGATTTGAACAAGTATGAAAAGATGGAAGGCCTGCCCGATTCCATTCGGCTCACGACTGATTTTAACGACATCATCAATGATGATGAAATCGAAATCGTCGTTGAAGTCATGGGCAGCGCCGACTTTGCAAAAGACTGCATCGAACAGTGCTTCCGGCGCGGAAAGAGCGTTATCAGCGCCAATAAAGACCTCATCGCAGACTATGGGATTCCTTTATTGACCTTATCCTATGAGCATGACGTCGACTTCCAGTTTGAAGCCAGCGTCGCCGGCGGTATCCCTATCGTTCGTCCCATGTATTCATCGCTTAACAGCAACCGCATCGAAGAAATCATTGGCATCATGAACGGGACGACCAATTTTATTTTATCGAATATGACCGCCCATGGTTCGTCATATGAAGAAGTATTGAAAGAAGCTCAGGAAAAAGGCTATGCCGAAGCCGACCCGACCAATGACGTCAGCGGCTATGATGCAGCTCGTAAAATCGCTATTTTGGCAACCTTAGGCTTCCATTCAGCCGTTACCTTTGACGACGTTGCCGTTGAAGGCATTGAAAATATCTCCAAGGAAGATATTGAACATGCGACGGAAATGGGATACGTCATCAAGCTTCTGGCCATTGCCCGTCAGGACGACGACGGTATTTCACTCAACGTCCATCCGGCCTTTATTCGTGAAGACCATCCCTTGGCCCATGTCGACGGTGCCTATAATGCCGTTTGCGTCCGCGGCAACGGCGTTGGCAACGTCATGTTCTACGGCCCGGGTGCCGGATCGCTTCCGACGGCCAGTGCTGTCGTCAGCGACGTCATGAACGTCATCCTCCACCGCAATTTGAAGATGACCGGTAAGCGCGGTTATGTATGGCACGAAGCGAAATTGAAGCCTCAGGCTGAAATTTGCTCGCCCTACTATCTGCGAATGATCGTCAACAATGCGCCTGGTGTCTTGTCGTCGGTATCAAAGGTCTTGGCTGAACACAATATCAGTATCCGCTCTCTGATTCAAAAGGATGAAACGACAGAAATTGCTGAAATCGTCATCCTTATCGACAAATCGGCCGATGGTCTGGTCCAGGCATCGCTCCAGAAAATCGAAGGATTGTCATGCGTTCGCGAAATTGAAAATGCCATTCGTGTAATTGAGGTGTAAGAAATGACAAAAACATTGCATGCACAGATTCCTGCAACATCCGCTAACGTCGGCTCCGGTTTCGATGCCGTCGGTATTGCGCTGAACTTGTACAATGACATTTATTTTACGGAAGAACCGGGCAAAGACACGATTACCGTGGAAATTGAAGGACTCGGAGCCAACAAGCTGCCCAAGGTTTTTGACGAAAATATGGTCGGCCATGCTATGAAGGCCGTCGCCGTCAAGAAGCGTCAGTCCCTTCCTAAGGGCGGCACGCTGAAACTGGTCAATGCCATTCCGCCGGCCCGCGGTCTCGGAAGCAGCTCGGCAGCCCTTGTCGGCGGTATCCTCATCGGTGACGCCTTGACCGGCAGTACCATGAGCCGCGACGAAATGCTGTCCCTGGCAACGGTCCTCGAAGGTCATCCGGACAATGTGGCGCCTGCCATTTACGGCGGCTTATCCGTTTCTGTCATGGTCGACGGCAAAACGCTGACCAATTCAATTCCCCTTGATGATGAATTGTCTTTTGTGACGGTCAGCCCGGAAATCGAAATTTCTACAGAAGAAGCGAGAAAAGCCCTGCCCAAGACGATTGATTACCAAAACGCCGTCTTTAACGTCAGTCGCGTCAGCTTCCTGGTATCGTCTTTATTTACGAAGCAATACGACCGCATCGCTTATGGCCTGCAGGATAAGCTCCACGTACCTTATCGGTTGAGCCTCATTCCCAGCGGTGATCTGGTCTTGAAGAAGGCTGTGGAAGCCGGTGCCCTTGGGGCTACGATCAGCGGTTCCGGTTCGACGCTCATCGCTTTTGCTACGGGCAATGAAGGAGCCATCATGGAATCCATGATCAATTGCTTTAACGACCACGGCATTGAGGCAACGGGTCACGTGTTGAAATGCAGCAATGAAGGGGCGAAGCTCGTCTGATGATTCAAGATATCGGAGATCATACGTATCATGTCGAATACCGTCCGGTGCCGTTGGCACGGGATGGTATTCTCTTGTCTTATCGCGGGCGGGAGATATTGGTAAAGCTGACCGGGGAGAAATCTTTCACCTATCCGACTTACAGCGATTATGCCGACATGGGAGAAGACCGGTTCCGCTGGCTCTTTGCCGAAGACCGTCAGCAATTCTATTTGGCTGAGGAAGCCTTGCCGGAAAAAGACGGCTTTGCTTATGTCAATATTTTCTTTATGAGGGGTGCGTCACCGCGGCATCTGGCCTTTGCCGGCGTCGTCGGCCTGTCCCTGTCCGTCTGGTACAGCAACCATCGCTTCTGCGGCCATTGCGGACGCCCGATGAAACATAGCGACAAGGAACGGATGGTTCATTGCGACGCCTGCCATACCATGATTTATCCGCGCATCTGCCCGGCCGTCATCGTAGCCGTCCGCCATGGTGACAAGCTCCTGGTCTCGAAATACGCCGGCCGGGAATACAAGAATGTCGCCCTCTTGGCAGGCTTTGCCGAAGTCGGCGAGTCCATTGAGGATACCGTCCATCGTGAAGTCATGGAAGAAGTGGGCATTAAGGTCAAGAACCTGACCTTCTATAAGAGTCAGCCTTGGTGCTTTACGGATACACTCCTCTTGGGATTTTTCTGTGATCTTGACGGCGATGATACGCTGAAAGTCGATCACAGAGAACTGGCAACGGCTGAATGGATTGACCGACAGGATATTCCTGATGACGTAGAAAAAGCCAGCCTGACCATGGAAATGATGACCCTTTTTAAAAAAGGAATCTATTAATGAGAACCTTGGATGACGATTTTTCCGCCATTCAAGGTTCTTTTTTTGAGGGAGACAGAAACGCTGACATTCCTGTGTTGGCGGGACGTGAGCTATGACGGTCACGTCTTTTTTTGCCTTCAGGGCCTCAGGGATATCGTGTAGAAATCATGTAGGGCTGGTGATGATTCGAATTCCTTAGAAACGTCGGGAACTGTCAGGCAGCGAAAAAATGAAAAGGGAGCGACCGTGGGAATGAGCGCTGTTAGGGGGGAGTAGTGGTTCAAAAATCGACTGTATAGATGCGAAAAGACGGCACGAAATGATTCGTGCCGTCTTTTAATATGAGTAGGCTTTTACATGTCAAAGGGATTTTCGTTGGGATAGAGCATGCCTTTTGGCTGGTTGAAGGCGATGTCTTCAATGCCCAGGTACTGGAAGATGGAGAAGAGGACTTTTCCGATGTGGGCAAAGGCGACGGCGCCGTGATGAGGATACTGCTTGGCGATGAGGACGTGACGGTAGAAGCGGCCCATTTCGGGGATGGCAAAGATGCCGATGCCGCCGAAGGATTGGGTAGCAGCCGGAAGGACTTCACCTTGGGCGATGTAAGCCCGGAGCTGTCCGCCGGCCGTGCTCTGAAGTCGGAAGAAGGTGATCGGGCTTTCGGCAATGTCCCCTTCGAGGGTGCCGCGAGTGATATCAGGTGTGCCGCCGTCTTCTAAGAGACGGTTTTGGATGAGCTGATATTTTACGCCGCCCTTTTTCAACTTGCACAAAGGTGTGTTGCCGCAGTGGAAGCCCATGAAGGTATCTTTCTGGGTATAGTTCGTCGTCGGTTTGATATCCGATTCGTAGAGATCGCGGGGGACGGAGTTGTTGATGTCGAGCAAGGTGACGGTGTCGCCGCTGGCACACATGCCGATGTATTCGCTGACGGCGCCGTAGATGTCGACTTCGCAGGCGACAGGGATGCCGCGGGATACGAGACGGCTGTTGACGTAGCACGGTTCAAAGCCGAACTGGGACGGGAAGGCCGGCCAGCATTTATTGGCAAAAGCTACATACTGACGAGAGCCTTTGTGAGCTTCAGCCCAGTCGAGGAGGGTCAGTTCGTACTGTGCCATGCGGGGCAGGAGGTCCGGCCAGGGGTTGCCGTCTTTGCCGAGTTCTTCCGTCATATCGGCGACGACGTCGGCAATGCGCGGGTCGTCTTTGTGAGCCTGATACGATACGAGAAGGTCGAGTTCGGAGTTTTCTTCGATTTCAATGCCTAAGTCGTAGAGCGGTTTGATCGGTGCGTTGCAGGCAAAGAAGTCCTGAGGACGCGGGCCGAAGGTAATGATTTTTAACTGGCTGAGGCCGATGAGCGTGCGGGCCATGGGCTGGAAGTCGGCAATCATGGAAGCGACTTCTTCAGCGGTTCCTACGGGGTATGACGGGATATAGGCTTTTAATTTGCGAAGGCCTAAGTTATACGAACAGTTGAGCATGCCGCAGTAAGCATCGCCGCGGCCATTGATGAGGTTTTTGCCTGTTTCTTCGGCAGCAGCGGCGTACATGACCGGACCGTCGAAGTATTTAGCGATTAAGGTTTCCGGCGTTTCGGGACCGAAGTTACCTAAGAAGACGACGAGGGCATTGCAGCCGGCGGCTTTAGCTTCTTCAACGGCTTTGAGCATATCTTTTTCGTTTTCTACGACCGTCGGCACTTCGTAGAGGTCGCCATATTTTTTCGTATAGGCATCGACGATGGCCTTGCGACGGTTCTGGGATAAAGAAATAATAAAGCAGTCACGGCTGACAGAAATAATACCACATTTCACTTCGGGAATATTCATAATAAGGTCTCCTTTCCCATGTAAGGGTTACTTGTAATTTTTTTGAGTGCCTAGGCACATTTCGTTAAGGGAATGATAGCACGCTTGTCAAATTTCTGTCAATACATAGTTTGACATTTTTTTACGAAAGGCAGTATTATGCAGAAAAAATACAGGTAAACCCTGAAATATAGCAAAAGTGCATGTATGAAGATTCCCGTTGACCATCTAATTTTGTCATGGTATACTTCAAACGTAGACATGTGCTTAGGCACGCAATAAGGCGCAAGGACCTCGAAATAAATGAGGCACATTAGGGAGGAAGATATATGAAGTATGTAATGGGAATTGATATTGGTACGTCAGCGACCAAAACAGTACTCTTCGACGATACCTGTCAGGCTGTGGCTATGGCGTCCTGTGAGTATCCCTTGTATCAGCCCCAGAACGGTTGGGCTGAACAGAAGCCGGAAGATTGGTATCAGGCTGTTGTACAGACGATACGGGAAATCTTGGCAAAGTGCACCGTAGAAGCGAAAGATATCGTCAGTATCGGCTTATCCGGTCAGATGCACGGCCTGGTCATGTTAAATGAAAAGAACGAAGTCATTCGGCCGGCTATCATCTGGTGTGACCAACGGACGGGGAAAGAATGCATCGAAATCACCCGGACCGTCGGTGCTGAAAAGTTGATGGATATTACGGCCAATCCGGCATTGACCGGTTTTACGGCGTCGAAGCTTCTCTGGGTGCGCAACCATGAAGCGGAACACTATCGCCAGTGCCGCCATATTCTGCTTCCGAAAGATTATGTCCGCCTGCGCATGACCGGTCAGTATGCGACCGACGTTTCTGATGCCAGCGGTATGCAGTTCCTTGACGTACGTCACCGCTGTTGGTCCGATGAAATCCTGGATCTCCTCGACATCGATCCGGCATGGCTGGCTAAGGTCTATGAATCACCGGATGTGACGGGAACACTGACACCGGCCTTTGCCGCAGAAACAGGCCTCCTTCCGCAAACCATCGTCGTCGGCGGTGCCGGCGATAATGCCGCTGCTGCTGTCGGAACCGGCATCGTCAGTGACGGAAAGGCTTTTACAACCATCGGTACCAGCGGCGTCGTCTTCGCCCATACGAGCGATCTCCACATCGACCCTAAAGGCCGCGTCCACTCGTTCTGCTGTGCCGTGCCCGGGTGTTGGCACGTCATGGGTGTAACCCAGGCTGCGGGCTTGTCACTTCGCTGGTTCCGTGATACGCTGGGACATGACTACTTAAAAGAAGCCGAACAGGCCGGTCTTGATCCTTATGTCGTCATGGACCATCACGTTGAACACGTACCCATGGGCAGCCGGCGCCTCCTTTATTTACCTTATCTTATGGGAGAACGGACGCCGCACCTCGACCCGGATTGCCGCGGTGTATTCTTCGGACTATCGGCCATTCATACGCAGGACGATATGCTCCGGGCCGTCATGGAAGGCGTTGGCTATTCTCTGACGGACTGCCAGGATATCCTTCGCGACATGGGAATCGTCGTTCAGGAAATGATGGCCTGCGGCGGCGGCGGACGAAGCCAATTGTGGCGTCAGATGCTGGCCGATATGTATAATTGCGAAGTCAAAACCGTATCTTCTAAGGAAGGCCCTGCCCTGGGGGCAGCTATCCTGGCCGGCGTCGGAGCCGGATTGTTTAAGAGCGTTGTCACGGCTTGCCGCGATTTCATCGATACCAATACCTATTGCCAGCCCGACCCGACAGCTCACGCCTATTATGAAAAAGGCCACGCTTTATATCAGAAATTATATCGGCAATTAGCCGGATGTTATCAAGATTTGGCGACTTTATAAACGCCGTTAGGAGAGATGTGACCATGATGAATCAAGAAGCAGCCATGATTTGTGACGACAAGGCATTAGCAAAGTCTCACGCTTCACGAGTACGAAAGTTCATTTATTTTACGGCTGGTATGGCCGGTTTGTTGTTCGGCCTCGACCAAGGGGTTATCGCCGGTGCCCTGCCTTTTATTACGGCTGAATGGGGGCTCAACAGCGCCGCTCAGGAACGGGTCGTCAGCTGTATGATGGTAGGCGCTGCCATTGGTGCCTTATGTGCCGCTTTTATGACGGCTCGTATCGGCAGAAAGCGCAGTCTCCTTACCGGTGCCGCCCTGTTTATCGTAGGTTCTGTCGGTTCCGGCTTGGCCGTTAACGTCGACATGCTCATCGGTTTTCGTTTGATTTTGGGCCTGTCCGTCGGGATTGCTTCGTATACGGCGCCGCTCTATTTAGCGGAAATGGCCGATAAAGACTCACGAGGTCAGGTTATTTCAGGCTATCAGTTTATGGTTACCGTCGGGATTCTGTCGGCCTTCCTGTCCAATACCTATTTCAGTTACAGTGGTTCCTGGCGGATGATGCTGACGGTCATTGCCATTCCGGCTGTCGTCTTGATTCTAACCGTATTCGTACTGCCCGAAAGCCCGCGCTGGTTGGCTGCCAAGGGGCGTTTTTCGGAAGCCGAAAAGGTTTTGCAGACCCTCCATGCCGATGTTTCCCTAGCAAAATCGGAATTAAATGATATTAAAGATACGCTGAAAGTAAAACAAGCCGGCTGGTCCTTGTTGAAATCGAATAAAAACGTACGTCGTGCCGTATTCCTCGGCGTCCTGTTACAGGCCATGCAGCAGTTTACCGGTTTTAATGTCATCATGTATTATTCGCCGAAAATCCTCAGCCTTGGCGGCTTTTCCAGTACGGAAGATCAGATGATCGGCACGGTCATCAACGGGATTGTCTTCGTCCTGGCAACCCTCATTGCTGTCTATACCGTCGATAAGTCCGGACGTAAGCCGGCGTTAAAAGTCGGTTTTGCCGTCATGGCAGCCGCCATGGTTGTCATGGGGCTTTGCATGGCCGTCATTGAAGGCGGGAATCCCGCTCCTTGGGTTTGCTACCTTTCGGCTATTATGACCATGATCTTCATCGCCGGTTTTGCCATGAGTGCCGGTCCGATCGTTTGGGTTCTTTGCTCGGAAATTCAGCCTTTGAAGATGCGTGAATTCGGCGTTGCCTGCTCGACCATGACCAACTGGATCACCTGTGCTGTCGTCGGTGCTACCTTCCTCAGCCTCATCGATGCCCTCGGTTCTTCCATGACTTTCTGGATGTACGCCGGTTTGAATGCCGTATTCATCGCCCTGACCTTTGCCTTTGTTCCGGAAACGAAGAATGTTTCTCTGGAACAGATTGAGAAGAATTTGATGTCCGGCATGAAGTTGAAAAATATTGGGGTTCACGGAGGTAATCAGTAATGAAACAAGTAACGGATAAAGAATTTGCCGTCTACGGACGGGTCCTCGATGTTGATGTCAAAGAATTTGTGGACGTAATGAAAGAAGTTCCCGTTGTGTCGGAAGGGACGATGTATGAACCCTCTGTCGGGGCATTTGAAGAACTGCCTTTGGCGAAAACCCTGGAAGAGGAATCCTTCGGCTTCCTTCCCATTGAATTTGGCCATTGCAGCGGCTATAATAATAAGCTCAATGCCTTAGAATATCATCGGTCTTCGGAAATTGACATCGCTGCGACAGACCTCATCTTATTAGTCGGCCGACAGCAGGATATCGATTTATCCTCTTATACCTACGATACGGCACGGGTCGAAGCTTTCTTCGTTCCGGCCGGAACGGCAGTCGAACTCTATGCGACGACCCTTCACTTTGCACCGTGCAGTGTCGACGGAAAAGAATTTCGCTGCGGCGTCGTCCTTCCGAAAGGAACCAACGAGGCTTTGCCGGAAACGGTTGACAACAGCGGCGAAAATGCCTTGCTCTTCGCCATCAATAAGTGGCTCATCGCTCATGAAGAGAGCGGGCTGCAAAAGGATGAGGCCTGGATCGGTTTAGTGGGAGAGAATATACAGATTTAAAAGATGAGGAACTATTTATAAAGTGCGAACTTTATCGATAGTTCCTTTTATCATGCCGCGATGTTTGGTACAATAGAGAAGATCAGTTAACCTTGAATATGGGGATAAGTGAGGGAGAAGAATGGTAACGATTAAAAAAATTGCCGAACTTTGCGGTGTTTCACGAGGGACCGTAGACCGGGTCCTCAATGGCCGGGGCCGCGTCAAGCCGGAAACGGCCGAAGCCGTCATGAATATGGTAAAGCAATTAGGATATAAACCGAATCCGGCCGGCAAGGCCTTGGCTGCCAGACGGCACCGTCCTATTGTCGGCGTCATTTTGAATTCAGAAGGCAATGCTTTCTTCGATGAGATCATCCGCGGCATCGAGACGGCAGAAAGCCGCTATCAGATTTACGGCATCCAATTGACGATGCGCTTGATGAAAGGCTATGACGTAGAGGCCCAGCTGAAGCTTATTGCTGAGCTGGAAGCCATCCCTGTCAGCGGTCTCATCATCAGTCCAATCAATGATAAACGAATTTCTGATGCCGTCAATGCTTTAGTCGATAAAGGCGTCTTCGTCGTCACCGTCAATAATGACGTACAAGGCTGCCGCCGCCAGTGTTACGTCGGCAGTGACTATGCTAATGGAGGTGAAACGGCCTGTGCCCTGCTGCAGCTCCTGAGAGGCCAGACGGCTAAAATCGGAGTCGTTACCGGTTCTCGTCAGGCCTGGGGCCATGAACTTCGCCTCGAGGGCTTCCGGCGGCGTATGGAGTCTGTGCCGGGCTTTTCCGTCCTCTCGACAGCCGTTAACAAGGACGATGAAATCATCTCTTATGAAGAGACGAAGAAGATGCTCGAAGAAAATCCGGACATCGATTCCTTGTTCATCGTTGCCGGCGGTGTGTATGGTGCCTGCCGGGCCGTCGTCAGCCTAAAAAAAGAAAAAGACCTGACCATCGTCGCCTTCGACAGTACGCCGACGACGGTTGACATGATGAAGCAGGGCGTCTTAAAGACAATCATCTATCAGCACCCGTACCAACAAGGCTACCGGGCTATGGATTTGGCTTTCCAGTACCTGGTCAATGACCAAAAACCGGAACGGGAGCGCTATATCCTGAAGAACGAAATCAAGCTCCTGGAAAACTTATAAGGTAAGCGTAATATATGAAAAGGCTCTTTCCTATCGTGACCGTGTATACTGTCAGGATAGGGAAGGGCCTTTTGAATGGGGAAGATTTTTAGTTCGAGCTGTAATATAAGTTATGGCCGCAACAATGGCATATAGTGGCTTCTGGTCGACTAAGTTCACCACAGTAAGGACATATATGATACCCTTTTCTAAGCTTTACGGTATCATTCGCGCTGATGCATAAGCTGTGAATGAAGGATATTAGCCAAAAAAGAACGGCGTATATATACCATTTGAAATAATTTCTTCCTTTTGAATAGGCGATGTTAGCTGGAATAAATGCCAATAGTCCTGGTAGCCAATACCAATCCCCGGATGCCATTGATATGTTTTGGGATAATGAGATAGACACAACTATGATGCTGACAAAAGCAAGGAGATTGTTTCTAATATAATGCGTTTTTACTAAAGTATTCAAAATTACCACCTCTTGTTTTAATTATACATATAGTATACAACTAATCGTTACACATATCCATTCTGAGTATCATAAATGGAAGTGAATCGCTTATTTTTTAGTGATAGAGGCATAAGATAAATCGGTTACTCTTCTATGGCGACAAAGCCTTATGACATGTTCAGTAAATTTGAACTTGACAAGCGATTTTGAATCGGTTAAAATTAAAAGGTCGACGGGACGTGGCGCAGCTTGGTAGCGCGCTTCCTTGGGGTGGAAGAGGTCGCGAGTTCAAATCTCGCCGTTCCGACCAAGACATGACCATTCTTTGAATCATGTAATTATGATTCAAAGAATGGTTCTTTTTTTATAGTAAAACCTTGCGGAACTCGATTATGAATAATTTTCCGTAAGGGGAGATATGGATTTCTTTTGAAGACGGGTACATGGTCCGTCTTTTTTTGTGTGCGTTTTTAGAGAACTGGGGAATTTTGCGAAGAACAAGGTGACTTAGGCAATGTCGGTTTTTGACAATCCATTCTTAAAATAGAATTAGAAAATGCTTTTATCTTATTTAAAACTTTCTTTATATGCGATATATTGATATAATATAAATACGAATAGTATAGTTACCGCCGTCGTATTGTTTTTTTGTTGTTCATTGTTAGAGGAGGTTTTTTTATCATGGGTTATATTCTCAATAAGGATCAGCAGGATCTCGTCGCCTTGGCAAGGGACTTTGCGGAAAAGAAAGTAGCTCCCTTTGTGCATGAATTGGATGAAGCCAAAGAACCGGGCCAAAAACTTTTGGATATTTACCAGGAAGCCGTTGATATCGGCTTTTGCGGCTTAGAGATTCCTGAAGAATACGGCGGCATGGGACAGGATTATTACACGGTTGCTGCTGTTTATGAAGAACTGTCTAAAGTCGACGCCGGCGTGGCTACGGCTATTGCAGCTTCGGGTCTCGGTCTCAAACCGGTTCTCCAGCACGGTAACGACGCTCAAAAGAAATTGTATGCCGAATATTTGACCGGTGAAAAAGGCAGCGGTTTCTGCGCATTCTGCCTGACTGAAGCCAACGCAGGTTCCGATGCGGCTGCCGGTACGACGGTTGCTGTCAAAGAAGGCGATGAATACGTCATCAACGGTACGAAATGCTTCATCACCAATGGCGGCGTCGCTTCCGTTTACACCGTATTTGCCATTACCGATAAATCGAAGGGCGTAAAAGGCATTTCGGCCTTCATTGTAGAACGTGACCGTCCGGGCGTTTCTGTCGGTAAAGAAGAAGACAAGATGGGTATCCGCCTGTCGAATACGACGGAAGTCATTTTCCAGGACGTCCGCATTCCGGCCGACCACCTCATCGGTGAAGAAGGCAAAGGCTTCGTCTATGCTATGCAGACCTTGGACCTCGCTCGTCCCATGGTAGCGTCCCTGGCTGTCGGTATTGCGCAAAGAGCTATTAATGAAGCTGTCAAATATGCGAAAGAACGCGTTACCTTTGGCAAACCGATCATCAAACATGAAGTTATTTCCTTTAAACTGGCTGATATGGACATGAAGACGGAAGTTGCACGGTCGGCTATCATCAACTTCCTCAACACGTATTATGCAGAACCGAAACGGAGCTATACTCGTGAAGCGGCTATCGCTAAATGCTTCGCCGGTGACATTTCTGTAGAAGTTGCTTTAGAAGCTGTTCAGATTCTCGGCGGCTTCGGTTACAGCCGTGAATATCCGGTTGAAAAATTGGTTCGTGATGCTAAGATCATGCAGATTTATGAAGGCACTAATGAAGTTCAGCGCATGGTCATCGCCGGTTTCGTAGCGGCTCAAAAATAAGATGCTTTTATAAGAAAAGACTGTTGTACTTGGCCCCGGCTCTCATTTGTGCCGGGGCCATCGTTAAAAATACCGGTGTACGACAGTCTTTTTGTGTTCGAAACGGTGTTTTTGAGGCGCTGTAAGACAGTGTGTTTTTAGGGGAAGCACTGAATTTGTGAAGGGGTGTAAAATCGATGTAAAGCAAGGCTGACGGCGTTGAGAAAGTTTGTTTACAGGAATATAATAGTTTATATGAATAAAAATCATGAAAATGGGGTGAATTGAAGTGGAACAAGACATATATCCATCAGCGAAAGAACTTTATGGCGTTCTTTGCAGGTTACGGAAGGATGTCCTGTCGCGGGGCGATTCTTTATATCGGCAGTGGAAACCATTGATTCAGCGGAGACACTTTACCTATAGTGCCTGGAATTTGGCCTTTTATCTGGCTCTTCGCTGTCATGATTTGCGAAAGATACAGCGCTCGCTCCTTCCCTTTGGTCTGTCGTCTCTCGGACGCGGCGAAGCCAGGGCTATTACCAATCTCGATGCCGTCATGGCTTCCTTGGGGCGTATCTGTCAGGAACCGGAACAGAATCTCGTTCCCTATCCGCAGCAGCGGCGATTTTTCTATGGCGACGGCCTCTTAGCGTACAATACGGGCCGGATTTTTGGGACGGCCAAGACGGGGACGCGCATCATGGTTACCCTGCCCACAGAAGCGGCAGAAGACAACGGAATCCTCATCCGCGACTTAGTGGCAGCCGGCATGGATTGTGCTCGTATCAATTGCGCTCACGACTCTCAGGAGCTTTGGGGGACGATGATTTCCTATATCCGGAGGGCCGAACAGGAAACGGGAAATCATTGTAAGGTTTACATGGATCTGGCCGGACCGAAAGTTTGCATCGAATCAGTTCTGCTGCGCTATGGGGAAGCGAGGGTCATGCCCGGTGAGCAAATCTTTTTGGTATCGGGACCGATTTCCGTCTATCCTGACGACTATAAGGGAAATATCGTCATTTCGTGCAGCATCCCCGAAGCCTTTGAACACATGGAAGCCGGACAACCGGTTCTCATTGATGACGGGAAAATTCGAGCTATCGTTGAAAAAATGACGCCGGAAGGGGCCTATTTGACCATTACCTATACCAAGCCCTTAGGCGGAAAGATAAAGAATGAAAAGAGCCTGAATTTCCCCCAGACGCCGATGAACTTGTCGCCCCTTACGGAAAAAGACAAAGAAGATTTGGACTTTGTCGTACAGTATGCCGATGCCATCGGCTACTCCTTCGTTAAATCGGCGGCTGACGTGTCCCTCCTGCAAGGGGAACTTCAAAAGCGCTGCGGCAAGGCTTACCGCCAAATTGCCCTGGTAGCCAAAATCGAAAACCAAGAGGCCGTCGACAACCTGCCTGAAATCATCGTCCAGGCCGCATCTAAGCAGCCCCTCGGCATCATGATTGCCCGTGGTGACCTGGCCGTTGAAGTCGGCTATCGGCGCCTGGCAGAACTTCAGGAAGAAATCATGTGGATCTGCGAAGCTGCCCACGTGCCGGTCATTTGGGCGACCCAAGTCCTTGAAAACCTGGTCAAAAAAGGCCTCCCGTCGCGAGCTGAAATTACCGACGCCGCCATGGGTGAACGAGCCGAGTGCGTCATGCTCAATAAAGGGCCGTACATCGTAGAAGCCGTCACAGCCTTGACTAACATCCTATTGCGGATGGAACAGCATCAACATAAGAAAACATCCCAGCTCCGGGCCCTGCACATCGCCCAACATATGTTTGAGAACGGGAAACCATAAATAACAATAAAAATAAGAGAAGGAATGGGAAAATTCCTTCTCTTATTTTTTGCTCTAAACGGCGAGGATTTATACGGCTGTTTATTTGTTCATACAAATTTGAGAGGAGTGACAATACAGTTTTTGCATTTTACGAGTCTGATGCAGTTCTATATAATAATTTATGAGATAAAATTTATGCTTGATGCAATGATTGTCATGAAGGGGGTTATTTTAGGATGAGAGCCTTATTTTTATTGGTAAATTCGACAAATTTGGAAAGCAGGTGATTATGCGGTAAATTTTGTTTGTCATATACCATCCACGAGGCTCGCGTGAATTGAGTGCCGTCTTTAAAATGCAGCGGCATAGCAAATAGTTCGGGATCGGCTTGGTGATAATGTCGATCGGAGAAAATTCCATAGCCGAGATTATGCTGAACCATGCGCAGGCATGCGTCTCCGGAGTACACTAAAAAACGGATGTCAGGGGCGTGTCGAAAACGTTCATTCCACCACTGTTCTGTCGCTTTTACCACCGTTTGTTCTTTTGCGTATTCAATACGAGGCATATGACTGATTACGTCTAGGGTTAAAGGAATTTTGGCCAATGCATAGATTGGATCTTCTGATAGGAGTTCTTTCTGGAGTACCGTATGAATATTTCCGCGAACAAAGGCAAAGTCTAATTGTGACGATTCCACACTGTGCAGTAACTCGTGGCTTAAATCGGTATGAATATCGATTTTTATATGGGGAAATAAGGCGCAAAATCCTTCTAATAGTTGTGGGATGACAAATTGAACGTAAGACTTAGGGGCACCGATGCGGAGTAATCCCGAGTTTGTATCAGAAAACTCGGAAATAGACTGTCGTACATCCTGAAACAATTGTACCATGGAGGCGGCTTTTTTTGCGGCATATTCTCCGGCGGGTGTAAAGGATATTCCCTTATTGGACCGCAGTACGAGAACCGCTCCCAGCTCAGATTCGATTTGCTGTAACCGACGCGTTAGTGTCGGCTGCGCTAGAAAAAGTTTGTTAGCTGTTTGAGTAATATTTTTAGTTTCATGCAATACGGCTAGAATTTGCCAATCAGAATCACGCATAGAGAAACCCCTTTCAATGAAAATAAGATTAAGATGGTGTTATGCCCATTCTTTTTGTAATGGGCCTGTTTTTTTGATAGTATAAGTTTTTGTTCTGAGAGAGGAGCCTATAAGATGTTAGAACTTTCATATCCTGTACTTGCACTAGATGCTGATATCAAGATGATGGCATGGGGGGGCGATTATGATGTCATTTTTTCAAAGCTTCAGTCCTGGGGTTATAAAAAGGTGGAATTGCTTATCCGCAATTCCGATACGGTACAGGTTGATTTGTTAACAGAAAAACTCCAGGAATATAACTTGGGATTATCTCAAATAGCTACCGGTCCTATGCAGAGAATGGATCATATTTTTTTAATGAGTCCGGATTCATTAGTTCGTCAGACGGCCGTTAAACAGCTATATGGTTTAATTGAATTGGGCAGCAAATTTAAAGCGCCTGTCGTTATTGCAAAATTTCGCGGGCAAACGGAAGACATCCCCGGATGCCGTATGACTGATTTAGCCGGTGTTTTGCATCAAGCAGAAGATTTTGCGGTTTCTCTTGGTGTTGAGATGCTGATTGAGCCGCAAAGTGCTCCGGGAATTAACAACTTAAATAGCATTGAAGATTCGGTGCAATGGATAGAAGCGAATAACTTTAAACACATAAAACTTTTGATGGATACGTTCCATATGGCGCTGACAGAAGATTCGATAGTTGAGTCAATGAAAAAATATTCAAATTATTTAGGCGGCATCCATTTTGCTGATACAGAACGGCGTATTCCAGGATTGGGGACATTAGATTTTTCTGCTATTTTAGATACGCTTCACAGACTCCAATTCCATGGGCCGGCATCGATGGAAGTTAAACAGATTCCCGATTCAGAATCAGCGGCCTATTTGAGCTACCGTACAATTCGCTACTTAGAAGAATGGAATCGGGCAGTGTCTGTATAAAGTCTATGCTATGATTTGACTTCCCGTCAAGATAGAAGTTGCATTTCAATCCTTTGTGGATGAGAATGCAGGGCGTGACTCATTGTAAGTAAGGCTTTTATTTGTTATTTTACAACTCAATTTATGAAGCGGATAGGGTTGAGGAATCTTGTTTCTGGGAAAGTAGTGTGATTACGACTGCCAACAGGAATGAGATTCTTTTTTTTTGCTTTGTAAATTACCAATTGTTTTTTATACTATCCGGTTTTTGCATGGATGGGAATAGAGGAATCCAATTTTACAGAATATAAACTTATCTCGTATAATTTTTACATAGAGAAGCGATGTGAATAAGTCATCTCTACAGTTCAATCAAGTAATGATAGAGCAATAACTGATTAAAAGATGAGAAAGGTAGATGTTTTTCATGGAAGAAAAAATTTTTACACAAGCACAGTTAACTGATTTGGCAACACGACTTTTGAAAACCGGCGGGCTGACGGATGAAGCGGCGGCCTTGATTTCCGACGACTTAGTAAGCGCCGATATGCGTGGATTGTATAGTCATGGTGTATCGCGTATCCCTATGTATTTGAAACGCATTGACTGCAACTGTGTAAAACCGGTTCCTAATATTCAGATTGAAAAAGTCGGACAGGCCGTACTTAAAGTAAACGGCGATGATGGCATGGGATTCTTAGTTGCCCATAAAGCGATGGAAGAAGGGATGGCCTTGGCTGAAAAAACGGGTATTGCCATGGTCGGATGCACTCACAGTACGCATTATGGTATGGCTGCCCTTTATGTAAAACAGGCGGTAGATAATGGCTTCTGCTGCATTGTCTGCACGAATTCCAGCCCGGCCCTTCCCGTATTTGGCGGACGTACGGCGTTCTTAGGGGCAGCCCCCTTTGCAGCCGGCATGACTGGCGGATATAAAAGTCCGTCTTATATATTGGATATGGCTATGACGAAAACGGCACGCGGTAAAATTCGTGTAGCTATGATCAACAATGAACCGATTGCTGAAGGACTGGCACTCGATAGTGAAGGCAATCCGACGACTGATGCCAAGAAAGCTTTTGAAGGCGTTTGCCTTCCTTTTGGCGGAGCGAAAGGTGCCGGGTTGGCTATGCTGATGGATATGATGGCCGGGATGTATACCGGATCCCACTATGCCGGCGATGTCAGCAGCCTCTATTATCGTTTTGATGAACCTCAACATTTAGGTCATATCATGTTTATCATGAAACCGGATATGTTTATGAGTCTCGATGAGTATAAAAAGCGTATGGATGTTTATTACAGCCGGTTAAAAGAACTTCCGCGTGCTGCCGGATTTAATGAAATTTTGATGCCCGGCGAACCGGAAGACCGCAAAACTGAAGCTGCGAAAAAGAATGGCATTGCACTTAGCGGCAATATTCAGGAAAGCCTGTATTTAGAAGCCCAGAAACGAGGCGTTGATTGTACCGATATCTTGGGTAAGATGGATGTCGATATGGCACACAATGCAGGGGATGTTGTTTTCGCTAAAAAAGAATAAGTTATGTCTGTGTTCGATAGCATTAAGAAGGGGGATGATGACCTCATGACTCAGGATAAAAATAATAAAAGATGTTTCTTATATGGCGGCTTGGATAATATTTTGTTTTGGGATGAACTGGATATCCGTGATATGACGCTGACCAGAGGCGGACAAGTTGATTTGGCGGCGAATATACAATTTGCAGCTCGAAGTGCTGATGGGCGATTTTTATATGTTGTTGTCAGTGACGCCGGTTCAGGGACTACCGGTGCTGCCGGAACCATCCATGGCCTGCAGGTAATGGAAATCGGGGCGGAAGATGGCAGTCTTTCTCTGAAAGGGGAGTATTATCCGCTTCCTGAACGACCTATTCACATCAGTCTTGATCAGACTAGCCGTTACGCGGCTGTTTCCTTCAATAAGTCAGGGCAGATTCGCTTATATCGGCTGGCGGACGACGGAAGCGTTATCGGTGAGGTTGAACAGGATGCTCCTTTAAAGGCCGGTATCTTTACGCATCAAGCTGTTTTTTCTCCGGATCAGAAACACATCATTACGATATCAAGAGGGAATACGCCACAGGAAGGCAAGCCGGAGGAACGAGGCGAAGTAAGTGTATTTTCCTTTTCCTCAGAAAACGGGCGAGCTGTCTTTAAAGGGCGGAAAGAATTTCCTGTAGAATTCGGTCCGCGGCATCTGATTTTCAGTGCTGACCATAAGTGGGGGTATTTAGCCATCGAACGTGGCTCTATGATTTTTACTTATGCGCTGAAAAATGGACTTGTTGACGGTGATCCGATCTTTAGGACGGAAACCCTGCAGTCTCTTTCGAACCGTACGGCGGTACGGCAGCGAGGCGGTGTAGGCGTTCTTCATCCCAATGGAAAATATCTTTATGTATCAAACCGAGCCGATAAAACGGAGACTTACCAGGGGCAAGACCGGCTGGTGGCTGGAGAAAATAATATTGCCATTTTTAAATTGGATGAACAGATGGGAGAACCTAAATTAATGGGCCGCAGCAGCTGCCATGGTGCAGAATCACGGAATATGGTCATTGATCCGACCGGGACTGTATTTATAGCAGTCAATCAAAAATCGATGACGGTTCCTGATGGAGACGGTTGGCGTTTTGAACCGGCCTGCCTTTCAGTATTTCAGATTATGTCGGATGGAACGCTTTCCTTTGTGAGACGCTATGACTTGCATGAACAGGGGAACTGGCTGTCTTGGGCCGAACTCTATCCGCTGGGAGGTGCTCCCAATGAGTGCTAGTGTTGTATCGCTTATTGCATTGCTTTTGGCAATTGTAATCGGGGTAGTGCGCAAGACGAACATCGGAATTCTCTGTATCGGTATGGCTGTTTTGCTGGGGACTTTTTATCAGATTAAGCCAAGCCTGATTATGAAAGGTTTTTCTACATCCCTTTTTCTGACCATCGTAGGCGTAACCTATTTATTTTCGATTTTATCTCAAAATGATTCACTTACCATTTTAGCATCGAAACTCGTTCGCCTCGTCGGATCATGGAAGATGATGGGGTATATCATGATGTTTATCAGCGGAGTTTTGATTTGTGCGGCAGGTCCCGGAGCCATCCCGTCACTGGCCATCATTCCCGTGTTGGCCCTTCCTATTGCCCGCTCATCAGGTTTGAATCCGATATTACTCTGCTTAGTGGGACAGATGGGCGTTCAGGGCGGACGCATGTCTCCCATTACGCCGGAAGCGGCTGTCGTACTACAGTTGATGGAAGACCAAGGGTTGGCGGCGACTACGTATGCGACCGTGCCAATCATGTATTTTATGCTGATCTGCGAAGTTTTTATCTTTATCAGCTGCTTTATTTACTTTAAAGGATGGAAAGTCAGCGAACCTATAGCTGACGTTGAAATGGAAAGTCAATTAACGTTTAATAAAAATCAAATTGTTACGTTAATGGGCTTAGCGGCACTGCTCATCTGTGTTTTGGTATTTAAGATGAATGTAGGTCTTACGGCTTTCTTGATTGGGACGATTTTACTAGCTCTTGGCTATGGAAATGAAAAAGCTGTAATCAAAGCGATCCCTTGGAATATTATCTTGATGGTCCTGGGGGTCGGCATGTTGATGCAAGTCATGTTGATTTCTGGAGGTGTCGATTTCTTGGCTTCTATTTTAACCTCCATGATGACCGTTCAAACGGCACCTTCTATTATGGTTCTCATATCAGGTGTTATGTCCCTGTTTAGCTCCGGTCTTGGCGTCGTATTCCCGACACTGATTCCGACGACAGGTAAGATTGCTGCATCTCTTCCCGGGGTAGATCCTACAGAGCTCGTTGCCATGGTTGTTATTGGCGGAACGATAACCGGCTTCAGTCCTATTTCTACGATAGGCGCTCTGATTATGTCAGCCGTGGCTATGGAAGATGAAGCAGAAGGCATGAAGGGCAGACATAATCAAAACATACTTTTCCGAGATCTTTTTGTGGTAGCTTTTTTTGCGCTGATTATTTCAGCGGCAACAGGGGTCTTGGGACTGTACCGATTATTAGTTTAGGTTCGTATAAGAAGGCCATCCTCTTGACGATTCATTGAAAGGGGATGGCTCAATGAATAGAGAGGCAATATATGAAAATAGGATTAATTCATACGACGATGAATTCTATCGGACCCAGTAATTCCGCATTTCAAACGCTGGGAAAGGAGATTGAATGCATTAACTTTTTAAATGAAGGGGTGATGCCGGAACTTCGATCGAAGGGGGCAACGCCTCGGGTAAGACGTGAGATCTTACAGATGGCATGGAATGCAGAAGCAGCAGGCGCTCAAGGTATCATGCTCAACTGTTCGTTGATGAGTCCATATGCTGAAGAACTGCAGACATATGTCGACGTTCCCTTAATCAGCGCTGACCTGGCTATGTTGGCCTATGTAGTCAAAAAGGCTTCTCGTGTCGGAGTGATTGCGACAGTTCCTGCGGCCGGACCTACGACTAAACGCCTTTTGCTTGAGATGGCTTCGCAGCAGGAAAAGGATATTCAGGTCGAGGTTGCTGTGATTCCGGCAGCTTTTACCGCCTTGAATGACGGGGATGAAGCGAAACATAATAAACTTATCCAAGAGGCTGCCCGGAACTTTGACGGTAAGGTGGACAAGATTGTTTTTGCACAAATTTCTATGGTGCGGGCATTACAGGGCGGATTTACAACAGACACTGAAATCGTTACCAGCCCTACTATTAGTGCCAAAACTTTGATTCAAAGAATTTTATCGAAAAAATAATGATACTATATCGACTGATTGAACGAATGGGAGTGAAGAAGGATGATTCTAGGTTGTATCGCAGATGATTTTACGGGAGCCAGTGATGCAGCTTCCTTTTTGGTAAAAGGAGGGATGCGAACGTTACTGTTTAACGGAATCCCTGAAGACGATATCACAGGAACCGATACAGATGCCGTTGTAATTGCCTTGAAAACAAGGACGCAGGAAAGAGATTCTGCCGTGGTGGATTCATTAGACGCGATTGACTGGCTGGAAAAACAAGGAGCCAAGCATTTTTATGTAAAATATTGCTCTACTTTTGATTCAACGCCCAAGGGGAACATCGGACCTATTTGTGATGCTGTGATGGAAAGGTTACAGGTAGAAAATACCCTCTTATGCCCGTCGCTCCCGGTTAATGGGCGGACGGTAAAAGATGCTGTTCTTTACGTTCATGGTGTTAAACTTGAAGAAAGTCATATGCGTAATCATCCTTTGACGCCCATGAGGGACAGTAATCTTATCCGTCTTATGGGTCCGCAGAGTCGATATGAGAGTCGGCATCTTTCGTGGAAGGATATCGAACTCGCGGCGCACAGTCAGTTGAAAGGCCGGGGATATTTTATTCCCGATTATGAAACCGATGAAGATGGTGAAAAAATTATTTCGTCGTTTGGCGCGATGAAATTGTTGACCGGAGGGTCGGGTATACTTACGGCTTGGGCCGAATATTTGCTGCAACATAAAAGGTATGATCGGAAAGCTCTTCGCGGAAGTGAAGGACGAGGCGTTTTGCTGGCCGGAAGCTGTTCAAAGGCTACGCTGCAGCAAATAGCTTGGTTTCAGGAACGGGGCGGTTTGTCCTATAAACTTTATCCGGATAAGATTTTGAAGAAGGAACAGGGGCTAGACGATATTCGACAATTCCTGCGGGCTCACAAAGACCAGGATGTCCTTATTTACAGTTCAGAAACGCCGCAATATCTGGAGGAAATTCGAGGAGAAACTCTGCTGACCTATTCATTGCTCATTGAAAACATGCTAGCAGCTGCAGCCGTTATTGCTAAAGAAGAAGGGGTACGGCATATCATTGTTGCCGGAGGCGAGACTTCTGGAGCCGTTACTAAGGCGTTAGGATATCAAGCCTATTGGATTGGTCAAAGTATTGCCCCCGGAGTTCCTGTTATGGCACCATTGGAAAACCCTGAAATGAGAATTGTCTTGAAGTCCGGAAATTTTGGGCAAGAAGAATTTTTTGGTCGGGCTTTAACGATGACAGGAGAGATATGAATGGATAAGATTTTAAAACAGAAATTAGAAGATGCGTGCTGGGTAGCGCGATCTTTGTTTAAACGAAATAAAGCAACGGGATCATCGGCTAATATGAGTGTTCGCCATAACAATCAAATTTATATAACGAGTTCAGGAACCTGTTTCGGGCGGCTTAAGCCGACTGACTTTACCCAACTTGATATGGACGGAACCCTTATAGAGGGACGGAAACCCAGTAAGGAATTTCCTCTTCATCAAGCTTTTTATCAAAAAGATAAGGAAATCGGAGCTGTTTTGCATACCCATAGTTTTTATGGGACCTTGTGGTCTTGTATTCAACATGATAACGTGCAGGATATTGTGCCGCGCTATACGCCATATCTTACGATGAAGGTAGGGACCATTGGCTTAGTTCCTTATGCTGAACCGGGGAGTGAAGAGCTTTTTGCTGCTTTTCGAGCTTGTATTTCTTGCAGTGATGCCTTTCTTTTAGCTAATCATGGACCCATCGTTCCTGGAAAAGATATATTGGCCGCTTTTTATGGGCTGGAAGAATTGGAAGAGAGTGTCCGTATTGCCTGGGAACTGCGGAATCATTCAGACGCAGGTGTAATTAAATAAAAGGCAGTTATCGATGAGTTCAGATCTTTGGTTGACCGCCTTCACCATAGTATTGCCAAGGCAATAACCACGCAGTTAGAAGACTGCGTGGTTATTGTTCTTTTATATATGGGGTTTACCCTGTTGAGCAGGCCACGCCTGCGAAACAATAAACTACCCGCTATGCGGGTGTGTTCCAATAGTTATACAAAAAAATCACCTTTCCGTATAATAGAGGTGTCCAAGCCACTATTACATAAAAAGGAAAGGTGATTCATATGGCGAAGAAAGCCAATGACTTAGCACATACGAAATGGTTGTGCAAATATCATATCGTCTTCACACCTAAGTATAGACGAAAAATTATTTTCAATCAATATAGACGTGATCTGGGCGAGATACTCCGGCAATTGTGTAACTATAAAGGAGTTGAGATATTGGAAGGGCATCTCATGCCCGACCATGTGCATATGTTGGTAAGTATTCTTCCGAAATTGAGCGTTTCTACGTTCACGGGATACTTAAAAGGAAAATCAGCGTTAATGATGTTCGACAGGCACGCCAATCTCAAGTATAAATTTGGAAATCGCCATTTCTGGTCAGAAGGGTATTATGTAACTACCGTAGGGATGAACGAAAAAACGATTCGAAAATATATCCAGAACCAAGAAAAGGCAGATATTATGAAGGATAAATTAAGTGTAAAAGAATATGAGGACCCGTTCAAGTCCACGGAGAAGTGATGGGGAAATCCCTTTAGGAATCCGTGACGTGTGAAATGCACAGTGGCTTTCAGCAACAAAGGCTTATAGCCGACCGTCGAGCCACCCGTTTTACGGGTGGAGGCGACTAAATTGATACATAAAATAGATCTTTTGAAATGTGAAACCGATTCATTTTATGTATTGTTTTGCTGCCCATTTTTCATTAGACGCTGATTCCTTTAGCGTCTATACTGGCAGTGACGAAAGGTGCGGCGCCGAATTGCCTCTATCTTTTCATTAATTCCGTTAGATAAGGAGTTCTTTTATGACTACTATTACATATGAAAACAATCTCATTCTTGTTGAAAGACATGAGAATCATGTTGCCGTGGTTACCTTAAATAATCCGCCGATGAATCTTAACTCCGTTCCCTCTATGGAAGAACTGCGCGAAGACTTTCGTAAATTGGAAAAAGATACCGATGTGCGTGTTATCCTTCTCACTGGAAAGGGTAAAAAAGCTTTTAATGCCGGTTCTGATATTTCTGGGTTTAAAGATATGCAGGGGAAATTTAAAATGGGACCAAATGTTTTATCAGCAACTGGGGAGAAGATGAAGGCGAGCATAGCGTCGTAATTGCTATGACAGATCCGGAAAAGCAACTCATGGCGGTATGACCGCCCCCTTTTTTCTCAGTCGTGAAACGACAGGCCTCAGTGCGGGCAAGGAAGAAAATAAGATGGGAATGCGCGGCGCTACCGTATCGGAACTCCTTTTAACGGATTGCTGCGTACCGGAAAGTGCTGTTCTAGGTAAGGTGGGAGACGGCTTTAAAGTCGCCATGAGTGGTCTCGATGGCGGTCGCATTGGTATTGATGCCTAGTCATGCGGCGTGGCCCAAGGGACGCTTGATGCGGGCATTTCCTATGCTAAAGAATGCATGCAGTTTCATCGACCAATCACGGATAATCAGGGCATTCGATGGTATATTGCCGACATCGCTATCAAACTGGAAGCGGCTAGGCTCCTTACGTTACGAGCTGCTGCGTCTCGTATGTTTCTAAACTCGCGGCTATGGCTAAATATTTTGCTTCCGAAGCAGCTATTTTCGTTTGCGACAGGTCCCTACAGTTACATGGCGGCTATGGCTATATGAAAGAATATGCTATTGAACGCATGTATTGTGATGCTCGCATCCTTCGAATTTATGAAGGCACGAGTGAAGTACAAAAATCGCCATTGCCAAAATCGTCCTCGGCTGATGATTTCTGCCAAACAGTAAAAAGCCTTGAAATTAAGGGAGTCCTCATTCCAACGCTTTCGGAGATTTTATCAGTATTTTTGATGTATCAGAAGTATATTATAATATTTTTTAGTAAAGGAGTATATTATGAGATTATATTTTATGCAGGGAGGTACCCTCTACGGTACTAAAAACTTTTTTGTCGCCGGTGCACCGGCAACGGAATTTAACGTTCCCGTTCCTTTCTTTCTTATCCAGTACAAGGGGAAAAATATCCTTTTTGATACGGGGCTGCATGAAGGTGATATGACGGGACATCTTTTATCGCGCATCACGGACGTCCTGGTCTCACACTTTGAAGATGACGGACTCGCCGTGCCGGCTCTTCAAAAACTTGGAATCGAACCAGAGGACATCGATATTATCATCCTGTCGCACTTACACTATGACCACGCCGGTGCGGTGACAAAGTTCCCGAATGCTACGGTCATCGTCCAGCGCAGCGAATTTGACTATGTGCGCCGGCCCGACTACTTCATGAACCACGTTTATTATAATGATGAAGCTCCGGCTGCCGTAACCGGCTTTGACGGCAAAGGTACGGATGCGGAAAAACTATCAAACGTCGATTGGTTTTTCCTCGACGGCTGGCAGGATAATCGCTTTGACCTTTTCCGTGACGGTCGTCTGGTCATTTATTTTACTCCGGGGCATACTGTCGGGCATCAGTCCCTTTATGTACGCACTGATGAAGACGGGGAATTTTTGCTCACTGCTGATGCCAGCTACGTTGAAGAAAATATCGATAAAGTCATTTTGCCCGGACTGGTCCTCGACTGTGCTTCATATCTGCAAAACCTGCGCCTATTCCGACTTATGAAAAAGACTGGCGTAACACTCGTCAGTGGGCACGATCCGGAAGGATGGAAAAAATTTAAAAAGGCACCGGATTACTATCGATAAGCGTTCGCTGTTACAAAGCTCTTGAAGGCATTGTAGGCAAGGCGTTTGACGTGATTTTTATTGAAAGAAAAATAAATGGGCATGATTTTGTCTACCTTGTCTTCTATTTCAATGATGCGGACTTTGTCGTTGTCGACGGCGACATCGCGCAGCACACAGGCGACATCGGTTCCCGAGCAGACGAGGTTTAATATAGACTGATCGTCAGAGACGAAGATTGCAGGAGTAAAATTAAGTCCTAATCCACTGAACATGGCTTTGGTTTTGTAATACATTCCGGAGGTGCCGTCAAAACTGACGATGCGTTCGGACTGGAGGTTTCGCAACGAACAACTTTGCCGTTCTGCCAGCGGATTATCCTTGGCGGCGACAATGACGATTTCTGACTTTTGTACCATATACGATTCGAGATCATCATATTTTCCCATGATTGACGAAGCACAGTGAAAACCGAAATCGGCATCTCCGTCGTGGATTTGCCGGATAACTGTCTGCGATGGCGCTTGTTTTAAATGAAAATAGATATCCGGATACACTTGGTGAAAGTTGCTCAATAAAACCGGTAAATGTGTGTAGGTAAAGCCGTAAACACTGGCCAGAGAAAAATTTCCTTCAACGCGTTGTGCCATGCCGTGTACGGTATCGACGCCATTGTCAAGTGCAGAAAGGGCTGTCTTTACATACTGCAAAAAGGTCACGCCATATGGCGTGATCTTTACATTTCTGCCGGCCTTTTCAAATAAAGGCACTCTGAGCTCGTCTTCCAGCGAAGCTATTGCTCGGCTCAACGTCGGCTGAGTAATAAAGAGTTTTTCCGCTGCCTCATGGATTGTTCGACTTTCGGCAATGACCGTAAAATACCGTAAATGTTGTAAATTCACACGACTCACCTCATCTGTAAGATCTATTATAATTATACCATCATGGACTCAACAAGAAAACAACCGGAATTTTCTAAGGATGACGATGTATGATCGTCCGCTCATGATGAAGTCATCTTTTATAAATGATAAAGGGATGTATCGATGCGTAAGAAGCGGTACATCCCTTTTCATGTTATGGTATGAGAAAACTTTACAATAGAGAAGAAATAGATGATTTATTAGTGAAAAATGTCGTGAAATAATGTATATGGGTGTATAATGAAAATGCATTTTATCTATTTGTAAAAATAAGCATGACAAACAGAGTGAGTGAAAAATGGAAGATTACTATTTATTTTATTACTGGACATCTTACTTATAATTTTCTTGGAGTCAGAACTCCCTAGAAGGATTTGATGTCCAATAATATTGTTGATCGATTTAAACCAATAGATTAGAAAGGCCGTGTATTATGAGTACTTTTGCTGAACGTAGAAATTTTTTTAAATTGTGGATGTTATTAATTATCGTGTTTATAAGCATGATGAGCCATGCTGTGTATGCTGATGATGGGGCTGATCGATGGACGGTACTTCATCAAGATTCATATTGGAAGATGTCGCTTGATACACAGACCGTGAAATATGATAAGGCGGGAGATATCGCTACTTACTGGACAAAGTATGAACGCTCTGTGAATCGAAACGGTATATATACAACAACGCATTTGAATCATGAAATGATTGATTTTAAAAATCGAACCGTTACAAAAATAGGCGAGTCAAAATATATTAATGGTTCACCGAATGCAGAGACTACGGATTTTGAAGCTCCGGAGGGGGTTACATTTAATCTGTTTCCGGGAGATACACTGACTGATATGGTTTCACGACTTTGTGGCAGACAACCACTGTATGCTAAGCCTTTATGGAAGGTCATTTACACGCAAGGTAAATGGGACAAATATTCTATTGATTTGAATAATATTGAAGTCGATAAATTAAATCATAGGGCATTGGTCTATGTCTTAATAGGTAATTCTAATCATCGTAGCTATATCTGTGATTTTGATAAGGGGACTATATCCGGACGTGATGCATACGATCGGTATTGGAGTCGGGGAGAAATACCGGTTCCGGAATCATATCTGGAAGCCATTTATAACGAAGCCTATAGACAATATGAAGCTCAGTTATCAAGAGAGATATAGTTTTTCTGAAATAGAACTAACCACGTGGTACATCACCGCGTGGTTAGTTCTATTTTGGAGAGGATGTTAGGAACAAGATACTCAATCATGGCGATATGTACTGAGGGTATGTTTTGCGGTTCTCTTAGCCGTGTAGGGGTAGAAATAAATCGACTTCGTTGCAAATGCAACGGAGTCCTTTTCATTTTTATCGTATAGTAAAGCTATAGAAAAAGACCCTTATTCTAGCGAAAGGAGATAGATATTATGAAAGCTTTAGTCTTGTACTCCTCCGAAACGGGACGAACGAAAAAATTAGCCGAAGCGGTCCGTTCTGTTTTGCCGGCGGATACGGATTTTTTGCCTATGGAACAGGCTCCGGAACACTTCGATGACTATGATATTGTCTTTGTCGGTGTTTGGTTCCTGAATCTTAGGCTTGATGAAAAGTCTCGGTCCGTTTTGCCGCGCTTGAAGGCAAAGAAGGTCGCCATCTTTGCTACTATGCACCGCGACCTTTTCTCAGACGATATTTCAAAGAACCTGCGCCAGGCCGTCGAACTTCTGCCGCAAGGCGTCTGGGTTGCCGGTACGCACGCCGTCTATGTCGACGAAAGCATGGCGAAGCTTCCCTTAGGCATCGATGAACGGCTCGAGACGGAAAGCGTACAGAACTTCGCTGAAAATACATATAGTCGTCTCGAAAATGATCCGGCAGCTTAAAAATGCTTGACAGGTACCGGCTGTTGATGCTATAATCTCTTTTGTAGCCAATACATGGGGGTATAGCTCAGCTGGGAGAGCGCTTGCATGGCATGCAAGAGGTCAGGAGTTCGATCCTCCTTATCTCCACCATAATGAATGTGATAACCACGCAGTTTATAAGCTGCGTGGTTATTTTTTTGCCTGGCATAAAATCATAAAGAGGGGGCATTTAGGGGGCAATGATAAATCGTTTCCTCTCATGCGGGGCAGCTGCAGTCCTTTATTTTCTGCCGCTAAGGGGAGCTGTGACATCGGAATCGCTCCTGTGTCTGCTGAACCTTTTCGGCGGCGTTTTTGGGCGGATGAGCACGTTTTTCGCTCATAAACCATTTTTTATGAAAATCGGTGAGGCAGGGGCTTGGCCGGGGAGCGAAAGGGACGATGATTGGGGCTATCATCGTTTTGCCGGAAAAGAGACGGCGGAGGGGCTGCGGTCCGGGTCGTCCTTTTGTCCCTTCATTGAGGCATCGGCTTTTTCATGATATAATTATAACTTATGATGAGACTCGATTTTTAGTTCTTGCAGGAGGGTAAGGTTAAGCTATATGGGCAGTATTAAGGTACAGAAGTTGGGAAAATCTTTTGGCGTGCGCACGGTCTTCCAAAACGTCAGTTTTGAAATTCGTCGCGGCAAACGTATCGGTCTGATCGGGGCTAATGGGGCCGGGAAGTCGACCCTTCTCAAGTGTCTGATTGGGGAAGAGGAGTACGATGACGGAGCCTTTATCGTATCGGAAGGGGAGTCCATCGGCTATCTGCAGCAGGATGTGACCTATGCTGATGATATTACCCTGGGGCAGCTGATTACCGAGGCTTGGCAGGACGTCATGCGCCTGGAAAGGGAATTAAAAGGCCTTGAAAAGGAGATGCAGTCCCGTCCCGACGACGAAGGGCTGATGAATCGCTATGCCCGGATGCAGGAGCGGTTTGAATGGCTCGGCGGCTATGAGTACGAATCGATGTCCCGTAAAATTGTCCGCGGCCTCGGTTTTTCCGAAGCCGACATGGATCGGCCGGTCCAGAGTTTTTCCGGCGGCCAGAAGACGCGCATCAACTTAGCTAAGGCCTTAGTGCGTCGGCCGGACTATCTCTTCCTCGACGAACCGACGAACCACCTCGATATGGATATGCTGGAATGGCTCGAAGGCTATCTCTTGTCTTATGGCGGCGGCATTCTCATCGTCTCGCATGACCGCTATTTCCTAGATCGGGTGGCCACGGGCATCTTAGAGCTGTCTCACGGCAAGGTGACCAAGTACAAGGGCAATTATTCGCGCTATGTCGAACAGCATGATCAGCAGCAAATGGCCCTCGAACGGGCGTATAAGAAGCAGCAGGAACATATTCACGAGACGGAAGAATATATCCGCAAGTACAAGGCCGGTATCAAGGCCAAACAGGCCAGGGGCCGTCAGTCTCAGCTTGATCGGTTGGAACGAATCGAATGGCAGCCTGATGAAGCGTCCCTTCGGTTTAATTTTAAGCCTGCTGAAGAATGCGGCCAAAAGGTACTGACCCTCGATAAGGTCAGCGGCGGTTTTGCCGACAGGCAGCTCTTTGACCATTTGTCGCTCCTCCTGCGCCGCGGTGAAGCGGCAGCCCTCATCGGTCCTAACGGGGCCGGAAAGACGACCCTCATTCGCATGATTATGGGCGAAAAAGAACCTACGGACGGCCATATCACGCTCGGCAGCAAGGTCCATATCGGTTACTTTGCCCAGGAGCATACGGAACTGCACGGGGCTTGGACGGTGCTTGATGAAATCATGAATGCCTTCAGTTACGGCGAAGATGAAGCCCGGTCGGCTTTAGGTCACTTCCTCTTCCGCGGCGATGACGTCTTTAAAGTCATCGACAGCCTCAGCGGCGGGGAGCAGGCTCGAGTAGCCCTGCTTAAACTCTTTTTGCAGGGGCCTAATTTCCTCATTCTTGACGAACCGACCAACCATTTGGACATTCCGACGCGAGAAGTCCTCGAACAGGCCCTCCTTGATTTTGGCGGGACCTATCTTGTCATTTCTCATGACCGCTACTTCCTCGATAAAATCACCCGGCGGACCTTGGTCCTCGAACATAAACAGTTGACGGACTACGTCGGTAACTACAGTTATTATCGGGAAAAAGTCCGGGAAGCCGAGGCCTTGGCTGCGGAAAACAATCCGCAGTCCCTGCCGGAGAAAGATACTGCGGCCAAGAAGCCGTCTGCCCCGGTTCAGACCGCAAAGGTACAAAAAGCGCCCGTGTACGGCCAAGGGGCGAAGCTTCAAAAGTTGGAGCTGAAGATTGCCGAACTCGAAGCGACGCTTAAGATGTATGAAGTCAAGATGAACATGCCTGAAAATCAGACTGATGCCGAGGCCATGATGAGCCTGACGGAAGCGTATGAAGCGGCTCAGGCTGAGCTTGACGACGCCTACGAAAAATGGGAAACGCTAGCTGAATCTTAATCAAGCATAGAAGATATAAAAAATAAATATAATCGGTAAAAACGATGCTGCCGTAAAACGTAAAACTTTATGTAAAAATCACGTTCTTTCGTTTCAAGATTAGAAGATAAACCGGGATAATCCTAAGAAATGAAGAAAAAAGTGGCTTTACAAGTCTTTGGGATATGGTATACTATGTTCAACTTCCATGAAGAAGTGAATTTACTATAGCTTTTTGGAATACTTAAATCCAGACTGACAGAGGGGAAGCGTTTATATATGGCAGCATCATTTAATCCTGTTACACCGGAATTATTAGCCGAATTACGAAATGTCCTGGGGGATAAATTCGTCAAGACTGACGAAGATTACTTGGAACGGTATCAGACCGATGAAGAAGGTAACTCTCATTATTTCCACAAACCGGAAGTCGTCGTATTCCCGGGTTCGACGGAAGAAGTGGCTGAAGTCGTTAAACTGGCCAACAAATACCTCGTTCCCATTACGCCGCGTTCGGCCGGTTCCGGCGTTGCCTGCGGCGCTATCCCCGTCTACCATGGCATCGTCGTCGAATTGGAACGGATGAATCAGATTCTGACCTTCGATGCCGACAACATGTATGCCGTCTGCCAGACCGGGGTCATTACCGGCGATTTGCAGCGCGAAGCGGCTAAACACGGCCTCCTTTACGCCGGCGATCCGTCGAGCGCTGACAGCAGCATGATCGGCGGCAACGTAGCTAATAATGCCGGCGGCAATAAGGCTGTCAAGTACGGAACGACGCGCAATCAGATTTACAGCCTGAAAGTCGTTACGCCGACGGGCGACATCCTCGATGCCGGTGCCCGCTTAAAGAAATGCTCTACCGGTCTTTGCCTGGAACAGCTCTTCGCCGGTTCTGAAGGCGTTCTCGGCATCATTACGGAAGTCACGGTCAAGCTTCGCCCCATGCCGCCTTATACCTTCAATATGGTCTGCGTATTCAAGACGGATGAAGAAGCTTTTGCCCTTCCCAATAAAATCTTGAAAGCCGGCATCGATCCGACCAGTATCGAATTCATGGACAATGAAGCCCTTCGCATGACCTGCAAGTTCTTGGATATGAAAATGCCTCATGTCGATGAAGGCTGCGACTACGTCATCGTTACTGTCGAATCGTTCAGCGAAGACGATTCGGACCGTAAGATGGAACAGCTCTGTGATCTTGCTGAAGAAAATGGTTCTATCGATGAATTTGAAGCCGATAAGCGCATTTGGAAGCTGCGCAAGCAGTTTGCCGAAGCGGCCCGCGACGTCGACAAGATGTTCCAGACGGAAGACTTCGTCGTTCCCCTCGATAAGATTCCTGATATCACTAAGCAGATTCCGGAACTTCGCGAAAAGTACGACCTCTACTGCGTCACCGTTGCCCATATCGGCGATGGGAATATCCACGTTCTTCCTTTGAATGCCAAAGGCTTGTCGCCGGAAGAATGGTTTGAAAAGATCAAGGCCTTCCACCGCGACCTCTTCCCGCGGGTCTATGCCCTCGGGGGCAAGATGTCCGGTGAACACGGCGTCGGTTTTAAGAAGCTCGAAGAGTTTGCGCTCTGTACTCCGGAAGCAGAACTAAATGTCATCAAGGCCATCAAGAAGGCTTTAGATCCCAATAATATCATGAATCCGGGTAAATTGGTACAAATTTGTTAAGTATTTCATAAAAGATTGTCTAAATTGCAAAGACGGCAACGATTATGTGCAGATAATCATTGCCGTCTTTTTATATATTTACTATAATAGTATAAAGGACATTACTAATGTACTTCTGGAATACGATAATGATGAAAACAGGTGATGACGTCAACGACTCCTTTTTAGAAACATGGATGCGAAGTTTTATCGTTTTAGTTAGGTCGGACAATTTTTCTCACCTGCCTTTCTAACATTATATGGCTTTCATCAAGACCACCATATCATATATGTTAAAAACTCTAGTATTTAAAGAAAGTGAGGTGAAGCGGGCCTTCCTCCCCGACCTAAGAGGTCGGAGTATCCTGCCCGCATTTAGATGAAATACTACAGCCGTTTGAAGACGCTCCGATTGGAGGCGAGACTTTCTCAAGCTGATGTAGCCAAAATTTTAAAATGTTCTCAAGTTGGATATGGCATGTACGAATTGGGAAAACGAAAGATTCCTGTAGAAAAACTGATTCAGCTGGCAAAGCTGTACCATACGTCCTTAGATTACATTGCCGGTCTGACCGATGAACGGACGCCTCGACCCAATCTGAAGAGCGAAGAAGAAGTACAAGTCTTATGAAAAAGGCTCATCCCATGGCAGTAAGCTGCTGTCACGGGATGAGCTTTTTTCGTATTTCAGAGGTTGTAAGATATTATCGGTTGATCAGACGTTGAAGCGGAAGTAGGTTACATCGCCGTCTTTCATGATGTAATCCTTTCCTTCCAGGCGGACGAGGCCTTTTTCTTTGGCACCTTGTTCGCTGCCGCAGGCGATGAGGTCGTCGTAGGAAACGATTTCAGCGCGGATGAAGCCCCTTTCGATGTCGGTGTGGATCTTGCCGGCAGCCTTCTGGGCTTTCGTGCCGTTGACGATGGTCCAGGCCCGGACTTCGTCGGCACCGGCCGTAAAGAAGTTGATCAGGCCCAAGAGGGCATAGCTGGCTTTGATGAGCTTATCGAGACCCGATTCGGGGAGTCCCAGTTCTTCTAAGAAGACGGCGGCTTCGTCGGCCGGAAGTTCGGCGATTTCGGCTTCGATTTTAGCTGAAACGGCGACGACCTGAGCCCCCTCTTGGGCGGCGTATTCTTCGACGCGCTTGACATTGGGGTTGGCGTCGGGATTGCCGGCTTCATCTTCAGCGACGTTGGCAATGTAGATGATGGGCTTCAAGGTCAGGAGATTGAGGTCTTTAACCTGAGGCAAGTCGTCCTTGGTAAGGCCTGCTTTGCGGGCCGGTTCGCCGTTTTCAAGGCAGGCGAGAACTTTTTTCAGGACGTCGTATTCGACCTTGGCTTCTTTATCGCCGCACTGGGCGACTTTGGCGATGCGGTCGGCTCGTTTCTGCACCGTTTCCAAGTCTGCCAGGCAGAGTTCGGTATTGATCGTTTCGATGTCGCGAATGGGGTCGATGGAGCCGTCGACGTGGGTGATGTTTGAATCTTCAAAGCAGCGGACGACTTCGGCGATGGCGTCGGTTTCACGGATATGGCTGAGAAATTTGTTGCCCAGGCCTTCGCCCTTGGAGGCGCCGGCGACAAGGCCTGCGATATCGACGAAACGCATGACAGCGGGAATCGTTTTCTTCGGGTTATACATGTCGGTCAGGACCTGGATGCGCGGATCCGGTACTTCTACGATACCGACGTTCGGTTCAATCGTGCAGAAGGGATAGTTTGCCGCTTCTGCGCCGGCTTTGGTAATGGCATTGAAAAGGGTGCTCTTACCGACATTCGGCAAGCCGACGATGCCTACTTCCAAATTTGTACTCAATGGTTAAACCACCTTTATTTGAATAAATTTAAATTAGCGATGCGGTTGACGGCTTCGATCGTATTTTCTTTGGTGCCAAAGGCCGTCAGGCGGAGGTAGCCTTCGCCGTGGGGGCCAAAGCCCGAACCCGGTGTCGTTACGACGTGGGCTTTTTCGAGGAGGAGATCAAAGAAGTCCCAGCTCTTCATGCCGTTCGGTGTCTGTACCCAGGCGTACGGCGAGTTGGTAGCGCCGTAGACGGTGAAACCGGCTTTGGTCAGGCCGTCGCGGATGATGTGGGCATTTTCCATGTAGTACTTGACGTCAGCCAAGCACTGTTTCTGGCCTTCCGGGCTGTAGTAAGCTTCGGCAGCGCGCTGGACGATGTACGGTGTGCCGTTGAAGAAGGTGCACTGACGACGGTTCCACAAGGGATTGAGTTCGACGGCCGTGCCGTCTTTTTTATACGCCGTGCAGGCATGGGGAACGACGACGTAGGAGCAGCGGGTGCCCGTGAAGCCGGCACATTTGGAGTAGGAGCGCAGTTCGATGGCGACTTCTTTGGCCCCTTCGACTTCAAAGATGCTGTGAGGAACGTCCGGTTCAGTGATGTACGTTTCATAGGCCGAGTCATAGATGATGATGAAGTTATTTTTCTTTGCCGCTGCGACCCAGTTTGCCAGTTCTTCCTTGCTCATGGCCGTGCCTGTCGGGTTGGAAGGGTTGCAGAGGTAGACGATGTCGACTTTTTCCGTCGGCGGTACGGCTTTGAAACCGTTTTCCGGCGTGCAGGGAAGGTAGACGACGCCGTCATAGATGCCCTTTTCGGCATTCCATTCGCCCGTGTGGCCGCACATGACGTTGGAGTCGAGGTAGACCGGGTAGACCGGATCGGCTACGGCGAATTTGAGGTCACTGCCGAAGATTTCCTGGATGCAGGCAACATCCGTTTTCGCACCGTCACCGACGAAGACTTCGTCAAGATCGAGGTCGATGCCCCGTGTTTTATAGTCACCGTCGATGATGGCCTGGCGGAGGAAGTCATAGCCCTGTTCCGGACCGTAGCCGCGGAAGGTTTCGGCTTTGCCCATTTCGTCGACGGCTTTATGCATGGCGTCGATGATGGCCGATGCCAGGGGACGGGTGACGTCGCCGATGCCGAGACGGATGATATTCGCTTCCGGATGTGCTTTGGAGTAAGCTTCTACTTTCTTTGCAATCGTCGCAAAGAGGTAATTTCCGGGGAGTTTCAAGTAGTTTTCATTTACGTGAGCCATAAATGGACCTCCTTATGTTCGTTGATAGTAAAAATCTGTTAGCTCCTTTATTTTACTACATTATATGGACATTGGAAAGGTAAGGGGAGGGCGGCAGGCATGAGAAAATGAAATGGCTTCCATTTATGATAGTGATTGAACAGCTTATCGTTTTGCCGTATAATGAAATTATAATCAGTATTTTTAGGCCCATCGAGCCGGGAGGAGTGACCTGTCTATGGATTATAAGGGGAAAAAATGTCTCATTGCTTATTTTTCACATGCCGGTATGAATTATGTCAGCGGTAAGATTGTCAATCTTAAGGTTGGTAATACGGAGCAGGCGGCTAAGATGATCGGCCGCATGACCGGCGGGGACCTCTTTCATATCCGGGCAGCAGCCGTCTATCCTCATGAGTATAAAGAAACGGTCTCCCTGGCCCGCCATGAATGGGAAAAGAGGCTTCGGCCGGCCCTGTCAAAGGATCTTGACGATATCAGCGGTTACGATCTCATCTTTCTCGGCTATCCCAATTGGTGCGGAACCATGCCTATGGCCCTGTGGACTTTCTTAGAAAATCACGATTTTTCCGGCAAAACCATCTATCCTTTCTGCACCCATGAAGGGAGTGGTATCGGCCGCAGTCTGGAAGACATCCATGAACTTTGCCCTAAGGCCGTGCTGGGGTCGCACCTGGCTATTTTAGGTTCGACCGTTCAGGACGCCGAAGACGATGTGCGCCGCTGGCTGAACGAATAAGTTTTTGCATATAAAAAGCACTGTTCCTCGGAACAGTGCTTCTTTTTATTCATAGCGCAAGGCTTCGATCGGATCGAGCTTGGCGGCTTTTCGCGCCGGATAGATGCCGAAGAAGAGGCCGATGCCGACGGAGAAGCTGAAGGAAATAATAATCGGTGCTGCCGTAATGACCGTCTCAAAGAGGCCCGACTCGGCGATGGCTAAGGCGATGCCGACGCCGCAGGCGACGCCCAAGAGGCCGCCGATGACGCCGATGACGACGGACTCGATGAGAAACTGCATCATGATGTTCTGGAAGGTAGCTCCCAGGGCTTTGCGAATGCCGATTTCACGGGTTCTTTCGGTAACAGATACCATCATGATGTTCATGATGCCGATCCCGCCGACGACGAGGGAGATGGCGGCGATACTGCCTAAGAACAAGGTCAGCATGGTCGTCGTCTGGGTCATCGTTTCCATGAGGCTGGTCAGGTTGCGGACGTTGAAGTCATCTTCCTTGCCGTTGGTGATGTGATGACGCTGGCGAAGGAGGGCTTCGACTTCCGATTGGACCTGTTCGATTTTATCGGCACTGGAGACCTGGATGTTGATGGACTTGATGTAGGTAATGCCCAGCAATCGTTCTTGGGCCGTCGTCAAGGGTACGATGACCATGTCGTCCTGGTCCTGGCCGACGGAAGACTGGCCCTTGCTTTCGAGGACGCCGATGACTTTGTACGGCTGGTTATTGATGCGGATCGTCTTGCCGACGGGGTTGGTTTCATCAAAGAGGTTGGTGGCGACCGTCGTTCCGATGACGGCAACGCGGTTGCGGGAATTTAAATCGGACTGGGTGATGAAAGAACCTGATTGGACAGTGAGGGACCGGATGTGCAGGTATTCCGGCGTAACGCCGTAGACCGACGTGTTCCAGTTCTGGTTGCCGTTGACGACTTGGTATGAGCTGTTGACCGTCGGCGACACGTAGTCGATGTTCTTAATCTGCTTCTTGATGGCTACGGCATCGTCGTATTTCAACTTTTTATTGGAGCCGGCTGCCGAGCGGACGCCGCCGCTGTTAGCCGATCCCGGCATGACGATGAGCATGTTACTGCCGAGGCTGGCAATGGAGTTGGTGACGTTTTGGCGGACGCCCATGCCGATGGAAATCATGGCGATGACGGCGCCGACACCGATGATGATGCCCAGCATGGTCAGTATGGAACGCAGCTTGTTTGATAAGAGCGCCGTGATGGCAATTTGGACGCTTTCACTAAATAACATCCATGACGACCCCCTTTCCGGCATCTTTGGTAATCTTACCGTCTGACAAGAGGAGCTGACGGGTCGCACAAGCGGCGATTTCCGGTTCGTGGGTGACCAAGATGATCGTCTTGTGGTCTTCGTGGAGCTCTTCAAAGAGGCGCATGATATCTTTGGTCGACTTCGTATCGAGGTTGCCCGTCGGTTCGTCGGCCATGATGATGTGCGGGTTGTTGACCAAGGCTCTGGCGATGGCCACTCGCTGGCGCTGGCCGCCGGAGAGTTCATTCGGCTTGTGATGGGCCCACGTTTCAAGGCCGACGGATTTCAGTTTATCCATGGCCCGTTCGGTCCGCTCTTTGCGGCCGACACCGGCATAGACCAGGGGAAGGGCGACGTTGTCGAGAGCTGTAATTCGCGACAGGAGGTTGAAGTTCTGGAAGACGAAGCCGATGTGCTGGTTGCGGACGACGGCGAGTTCATCGTCGCTCAGGTGGGCAACTTCCTTTCCTCCCAGCTGGTACGAGCCGGCTGTCGGCCTGTCGAGGCAGCCGAGGATGTTCATCAATGTCGACTTTCCCGAGCCGGAAGGGCCCATGAGGGCGGCAAATTCCCCTTCTTCAATGTTGAGGGTAATGCCGGCTAAGGCGGCGAAGTCTTCCCCTCCGGTATGGTATATCTTTTCAATACCTTGGAGTTCAATGATGGGATTCATAGCCAAGACCTCCCTTACATGGGCGGCGGCCCTTGACGGCTGCTGCTCTTCGAGGAAGATGAAGAAGATTTGCTGGCCGTGTAGGAAATGGAAACCTTATCGCCTTCGGTGAGCCCTGACAGGATTTCGACGTAGTCACTGCTGTAGATGCCCGTCTTGACCGGAACCTGTTCGGTCGTGCCGTCATCCTTGACGCGAAGGACGTAAGAGCCGGAATCATTGGTCTTCAAAGCGGCGATGGGGACGACCAGGGCATCTTGTTTTTCCGATGTCGTAATGTCGACGCGGGCCGTCATGCCCAGTTTCAAGACGTCGTCAGGATCACTGACGTCGAGGGTGACGTAATAGTAGATGACGCTGGCCGAAGAGCTGGAGGAACTCGACGAGGACGAAGACGACGAGCTGTTCGTATCCCAGGTGTTGCTGGTATCAGTCTTAGAAATCTTCGAGACGCGGGCCGTAAAGGTGCGGTCTGTATAGGCGTCGACCGTAAAGGTCGCTTCCTGTCCGACTTGGACTTTTCCGATATCCGTTTCGTCGACTTGGGCTAAGATCTGTTTGCTTGACGTATCGGCAATGCGCATGATGACCGTCGGGTTGCTGTTGCCCTGAACGGCCATGGTGCCGACCGTCTTCGGTTCGCCGACGACGACGCCGTCCATGGGGGCCGTAATGACCGTTTCGGCTACGTCTGATTCAGCTTCTGACAAGGTACTGAGGGCCGTATCGTAGTTAAACTTGGCCGTGTCCAGATCCTGTTTTGTTCCGGCGCCGAGCTCATACAGCTTTTCAGCTCGTTCATATTCCACCTTGGTATTGGTGACCTTGTACTGAGCCTGATCGCGCTGGGCTTCATAATCTTTACCGTCTAAGATGGCGACGGTTTGACCGGCCGTGACCGAGTCATTTTCCTTGACCAAGACCTGGCTGATACGGGCTGTGATCTTCGGCGATACTTCGACGGAATCGACGGGACTGATGGTCCCCGTGGCCGATACGGTCGACTTCAGATCTTTACGGACGACTTCAGCCGTTTCAACGGCAGAGGCTTGTTTTGCCTGCTGCTGACCTTGGTAGTAGGTATACCCGCCAAAAGCAAGGGCGGCGATGACGACAGCGGCAATGGCGATTTTCAGGCGCTTGTCTATTCTCATGATATCACTCCAAACGTATAATACTTGAAATTTGCTGCCAATAGTAATTTTTAGTTTATAATCAGTACCAGTATAGCATGGCACTGGTTGAAGGATAAAGAAAAAGCCTATAGTTATCGTAAAGTGAGTTAAAACTGTGATAAATCTTCGCTTCTCCATAGGGTTTTTCAAAAGAATATGGTATACTGAGATAGGTTATTATTTATAACAGTATTTATAATAGAAAGGTTTGATACTATATGGTAAATGAACGAAAGACCTCGGCCTTTTCCAACGGCTTGCTGTGGTTTGGCGCAGGGATTTCCATTGCAGAAATCTTGACCGGCATGCTCTTGGCCCCCTTAGGCTTTGCCCGGGCCTTGGAAGCGATTATCCTCGGTCATATCATAGGCGGCATCATCATGTACCTGGCCGGCCTCATCGGCGGCCGGACGGGAGGCAGTGCCATGGAAACGGTGCGCATCTCCTTTGGTACGCAGGGTGCCAAGCTCTTCGCCGGTTTGAACGTCATCCAGCTTGTCGGCTGGACGGCCGTCATGGTAGGCAGTGCAGCTTTGGCTGCCAACACCATCGCAGCCATCGGTATGTCCTGGTGGAGTATCATTATCGGTGCTTTCATCGCCTTGTGGATCATCATGGGCCTCAAGAATCTCAGCAAGGTCAATGTCGTCGTCATGGCAGCTTTGTTTATTTTGACGATTATGCTCAGTATGGTCGTTTTCCAAAACGGTACGCCAACCGTTCCGGCTGGGGAACTTACCTTCGGCGGTGCCGTCGAACTGGCCGTCGCCATGCCCTTGTCGTGGCTTCCGATTATTTCAGACTATACGCGAACGGCTAAGAAGCCGGTCTTGGCAACAGCCGCCAGCTGCGGTGCTTACTTCGTGGCTAGTTCCTGGATGTTCATCATCGGCATGGGCGCGGCTCTCTTTACGGGGCAGGACGATATTGCCGCCATCATGCTCCAGGCCGGGATGGGAATCGCCGGTATTCTCGTCGTCTTGTTGTCGACGGTTACGACGACTTTCCTCGATGCCTTTTCTGCCGGCGTCAGCTTCCAGAGCTTAGCTCCCAAGGCCTCCGATAAGATCATGGCTCTTGCCGCGACGGTTCTCGGTGTTGTCCTGGCTGTGTTTGCAGCTCCTGAACAATTCCAAGATTTCCTTTACCTCATCGGCTCGGTCTTTGCACCGATGACGGCCATCCTCTTGGCAGATTTCTTTATTTTAAAGAGAGACCATACGGCAGAAAGCGTCAATTGGCTTAACATCGTTTTATGGGTCCTCGGCGTCATCTTGTACCGTTACCTGCTCAGCGTCGACACGCCGGTCGGTATTACCGTTCCCGTCGTCGTCATCATCATGATTCTCAGCACGATCATCCATAAGGTTGTCAAAGTCTGAGTATGAATCCCTTTAGCGAATAGTTAGGTTGCCGAATTAATCTGGCAATTCGGTTGACGCAGGGGAGAGAAACGTGTAAACTTATAATCAACAACTGATAATTGTTATTGAAGTCTTTTGAAGGAGGCTTTCATTATGAATAAAGGATACACGTTCGACGATATGATTAATACCATGATGCCCTTGCCCTTTGACGGCTCGGCAAATGGTGAAGGAATTTACTGCCGCGGTCAGGCCCTCGTCGCTTCGATGAGCGAACAGAAACAGGCCGTCCGTCAGGAAAAAGAAAAACACGGCTTTACTCTCAAGGGAATTTTCTCCCGTTACTGTATCGACTAACATCTCTCCATAATCTCATAAAAAGGTTTGTGTGACTTAAAAGCAGCTCCGTTTGGGGCTGCTTTTTTCTGTTTTAAGGGGCCTTTGGATGAATGACGCCCCCTTTTTTGGGGATAATAAATATAGTCGAGGGAGGCTGCCTTGATTGGCCAATTCGATGTGCCGGCGCTTCCGGAAATGGAAGACGACTTCAGGTATGATTTTGTCAATGGGACGATACTGAAGCTCGTCTCTGATGAGGCAGTTATCGTCGGAGTCATCCGCTATCGGTATGATGGGAGTAGCGTCGACGCGGGCCGATACATCCTGGTCACCGCTGGCGGGGACTGACGGCGAAGCTAATGGCAGCCGTAGATTCAGTCTGTGTGGAAGGACAAGAGCCTATATACGTGTAATAAAAGCGGGCCCCCCTATCAGGTTCTACGAAAAATGGGATATCAGCCGGTTCGGGGGAGGTTACAGAGAAGATGGACCTGTCTCTTGTTTATATATGAAAAAAAGTAAGGTCCGGACAACAGAAAAAGAGCAGCTGCACCGTTTGCGGTGCGGCTGCTCTTTTGGCATTACTGTGCTTTGTTGTTACTGTCTTCCTGCTGTCTTCGTGCTTCTTCCGACGGCTGTCGCGATGTTTCTTCACTTCGGGACTCTGCTTTTTCGTCGGTCTTTTCTTTATCGTCGGAGTCTTTCTTTTCTGTATCCGACGCTTTTTTTGCGTCGTCTGCGACGCGGGCGCTGTTATTGGAGAGGGCTGCCCGGGCGCGAATCCGTTCCATACCTGCCGGAACGGAAAATTCCCGGTCTTGTTCGTCTGATGCAGCAGATGACATGTAGTCTTTCCAGATTTCAGCCGGAATGGTGCCGCCGTAGACTTCGCCAAGGCTGTGCGAACCCGTATCGTCACCGATCCAAACGGCCGTTACGATATCCGGTGTATAGCCGACGAACCAGGCGTCTTTATTGTCGTCTGTCGTACCGGTCTTGCCGGCGGCCGGGCGTCCGAGCGATGCGGCGGTACCGGTGCCGTATTCGATGACGCCTTCTAACATGACGGTCATTTCATAGGCTTCTTTTTCGGACATGACGCGAGTCTTGTTTTCCTCTTTTTCGAGGGTTGATTCATCTTCAAGGACGTTGCCGTTGCGGTCGAGAATTTTGATGATGGCCGTCGGTTTGACGTGAACGCCCTTATTGGCAAAGGTGCCGTAAGCACTGGCCATTTCAAGGGGCGTGACGCCTCGGGTCAGACCGCCGAGAGCCATGGCCAGGTTGTCATCCTTATTGTCGAGGGTGGTGATGCCCATTTTTTTGGCGTTGGCAATGATGTTGCTGGGGCCGACGCGATCGGCGAGCTGGACGGCAATCGTATTGACCGAGTTTGCTAAGGCGACGCTTAACGGCATGGAGCCGCGGTAGGAGCCGCTGGCATTTCTCGGACTCCAACTGCCGTAGGTAACGGGTTTATCTTCCATCGTCGTATCGGGCGTCATATCATGCTGCAGGGCTGTGAGATAGACGAAGGGCTTAAAGGCGGAACCCGGCTGGCGGACGGCTTGGCTGGCGCGGTTGAAGCTGTCTTGACCGCGGCCGCCGACCATAGCCAGGATGTAGCCGGTCTTGGGATCGATGGAGACAATGGCGCCTTGCGGCTGAGTCAGCCCATTTTCATCGGTATAGTTGTCCGGCAGGTTGTGAAGGGCCTGGACAGCGGCATGCTGCTTGTCGACGTCGAGAGTCGTGTAAATCTTCAAACCTTCTTTGTAGAGGGCGTCGTCACCGTATTTTTGAGCAACTTGCTGGGATACGTAATCGATGAAGGATGCATTTTCATCGCTTTCTTGAGCCTGGTGGTTCTTCGAAAGGTCGAGATCCTGGTTCTTGGCCTGTTCGGCTTCCGAGGCGGAGATGTAGCCATACTTGACCATCTGGTCGAGGACGACGTTGGTCCGTTGTTTAGCTTCATTCAGGTTATTGAAAGGAGAGTAGTAGTTCGGGCTCTTGGGAAGGCCGGCCAAGAGGGCACACTGGGTCAGGGTCAATTCACTGACGTCTTTATTAAAGTATGTCTTGGCAGCCGTCTGGATTCCGTAGGCGCCTTGGCCGAAGTAAATCTGGTTCATGTACATTTCGAGGATTTCTTTTTTACTGTACTTCTGTTCGATTTCTAAGGCCAGCATGGCTTCCTGAATCTTTCGCTTCATCGTCTGTTCCTGAGACAGGAAGGCATTTTTTGCGAGCTGCTGCGTAATCGTACTGCCGCCCTGGGCGATACCGCGGTTGGTCAGGTTGGTGAACAAGGCGCGGACGATGCCGATGGGATCGATGCCGATGTGCTGATAAAAACGGTTGTCTTCGGCTGCGATAAAGGCATTCTGCAGATTTTGCGGAACCTTGTTGATATCGATAGGAAGCCGGTTCTGATCGGAATGAAGGGTTGTGATCAGCCGCCCGTGGGCATCGAAGACCTGGGACGATACGGCAGGCCGCATGCTATTGCTTACCGTCGGCAAGCTTTGATAAGCAGCAAAAATATAGCCAAACCCTAAGCCGGCAAAAACGACAAGGCATAAGGCGATAAAAAGGCGGATGCGGCGGAATGGACCGGCCTCTTTGGCTTTTTTTGCTCTGCGTCTGGGTGTATACATTTTTTCCTCCTACATGACGTTTGTACTCATTATAAGGTTATTATATATAAATTGAAATATTACTAGCTTCTTATTATACCACAATCGGCTTTATTATCCTATATATATGGAAGAGGTTGAGAAACTTTAAAGTAACCCCTGTTTTTAAAACGTTTTACGCTACACTGAATCTGAAATATTTATATATATAGTATACTCTTGTAAAGAGAGTATCATGTCTTTTTGAAAAAACTATTGACATTATGACATTATTAGCGTACTATAAACGTATGAAAAAGACAATTTAGCATATACGGTTTAATGAACCGGCAGGAGGTAAAGAAGATGGCAATGGATAGAGAAAAGGCGTATGTATTATGGTTTGATGAATTGCGTAGAGCTGACGTAGCTCTCGTAGGCGGCAAATCGTCGTCTCTCGGTGAATTGACGTCCCAGACGGACGTTCCCGTTCCTTATGGTTTTGCAACGACGGCTGCCGGATACCGTCATTTTATGCATGAAACGGGCATGGATGTGAAGATTCCGGAATTATTAAAAGGGTTGACCGACGTGGAAGATGCCGTTCAGCTTCGCGATGTGACGGCAAAAATCCGTCAGGCTATCTGTGATGCTCAGATGCCGGCCGACTTAGCGGAAGAAATTCGCAAGAGCTATGAAGAATTAGGTAAGAAAGTCGGCGAAGCGCAGCCTTTTGTTGCCGTCCGCTCCAGTGCTACGGCCGAAGACTTGCCCGATGCCAGCTTTGCCGGTCAGCAGGACACGTACCTCAATGTCCAGGGGGCCGATATGGTCATCCAGAAAGTAAAGGAATGCTATGCTTCGACCTTTACCGACCGAGCCACTTATTACCGCACGAAACAGGGTTTTGACCATCTGTCCGTTGCTTTGAGTGCGGCTGTCCAGATGATGGTGTTCTCCAAATCGGCCGGTGTCATGTTCACCGTAGATTTGGTTACCGGTGACGATACGACGATTACCATTGAAGGGGCTTGGGGCCTTGGCGAATACGTCGTTCAAGGGACGGTTACGCCGGATAACTTCAAGATTCGCAAAGACGACTTGTCCATCGTATCGCGGATGGTCAATACGAAACCGGTCGAATTAGTCCGTAAGCCCGGCGGCGACTGTGAAGAACGCCTCGTTCCGCCGGAACTGCAGAAACAGCAGGTCATTACGGATGAACAGATTCGAGAACTGGCTCAATATGCTAAGAAGATTGAAAAACACTACGGCTGCTACATGGATATGGAATGGGGCGTCGATGAACGGACCAATAAGGTATGGCTCCTTCAGGCTCGTCCGGAAACGGTTTGGTCGAAGAAGAATAAAGAAAAGGCCGAAACGGCTGCGGCACCTGCTGCAGTGACGACAGACCGCAAGGTTATCGTAAAAGGCCTTCCGGCAAGTCCGGGCAGTGCTGCCGGCAAAGCTCACGTCATCCTCGATCCGTCGAAGATTGCGGAATTCAAAGACGGCGAAATCCTGGTTACGACCATGACCGCCCCCGACTGGGTTCCGGCTATGAAGAAAGCCAAAGCTATCGTCACTGATGCCGGCGGCATGACCTGCCATGCTTCCATCGTCAGCCGCGAATTGGGCATTCCTTGTATCGTTGGGACCAAGAGCCGCAGCGTCGAAGCGACAACGGCCATTCCCGACGGAGCTGAAATCACTGTCGACGCTACCAATGGCATTGTCTATGAAGGCGTCGTCGCCGACTTGATCAAACCGCAAGGTTCAGAAGCTGCCGGTGGTGCTGGCGGCACGACTGTCGTCGCTGCCGAATCGGTACCGGTTACGGGCACTAAGATTTATATGAATCTCGGCAATCCTGACCTGGCTGAAAAATACGGCGATCTTCCTTGTGACGGCATCGGCCTCATGCGTGAAGAATTTATTTGGACGACCTTCATTCATGAACATCCCTTATATCTCATCGAAACGGGCCGTCCGGACCACGTTGTCGACCAATTGTCCGAAGGGATCCGCAAAGTCTGCCAGGCCTTGGCTCCGCGTCCGGTAACCCTGCGCCTGAGTGACTTTAAATCGAGTGAATACCGCAACCTTAAAGGCGGCGATAAATATGAACCGGAAGAAAGCAGCGCTCTCCTCGGATGGCGCGGTGCATCCCGCTACTACGATCCTAAATACGTAGAAGCCTTTAAACTTGAACTGCAGGCCGTTCGTAAAGTCCGTGAAGAATATGGCTTCAAGAACCTCAACGTCATGATTCCCTTCTGCCGCCGTGTCGATGAAATGCAGAAAGTTGTCGACCTCATGGCACAGGAAGGCCTCCATCGCGGTCCGGACTTTAAAGTATGGCTCATGGCTGAAATTCCGTCGAACATCATCTTAGCTGACCAGTTCAATCAGTTCGTCGACGGCTATTCCATCGGTTCCAATGACTTAACGATGCTGGTCATGGGTTGTGACCGCGACAATGATACCGTAGCGCCTCTCTTTGATGAACGGAATTTGGCCGTCAAACGGGCTATCCGCCATCTCATCGAAGTGGCCCATAAGGACGGTAAGACCGTTTCTATCTGCGGTCAGGCACCGAGCGTTTATCCTGATTTTGCAGAATTCTTGGTCAAGAGCGGCATTGACTCCATTTCCGTCAATCCCGATGCCGTCATCTCGACGCGGAAGCATATTGCCCAGGTCGAACAGCGAATCCTCCTCGATTCCTTGACCGGAAAAGGCCGTGCTGATACAGAAGATTATACGTGGTAATCGTCCCGTGACGAAGTGAGCCGAAGAAAGGCGGTCCAACGAAATGATTGGACCGCCTTTTTCGGGTAGGACTATTCGATATGATGTGACTATAAATAATGTATACTTTATATCGCGGATTATCCCTATATATGATATGATAGTAAGCGAATGAGAGTGCTATTGGTACATAGGAGGTGAAAAGACGCTATGTTATCGGAACGTCAGGAAAAAATTTTACAGATTGTAAAGGAAAACAGTCCGATTACAGGCCAGCATATTGCCAATCGCCTTCATGTGACACGGGCGGCCCTGCGCTCAGACCTGGCCATTTTGACGATGCTGGGACTGATTGATGCGCGTCCGAAGTTAGGCTACTTTTTTACAGGCAATAAGGAAAAAGACCTGCTTTCGCGGGCCATTACGGATATTACCATCGATTCTTGCCTGTCTCAGCCGGTCATCGTCGGCGAGCATACGAGCGCTTATGACGCTATTATCGCCATGTTTACAGAAGATGTGGGGACGGTGTTCGTCGGGACCGACAATATCCTGGCCGGCGTCGTATCGCGAAAGGATTTGTTGAAGACGGCTATGGGCAGCAATGATTTGAGGACGCTGCCGGTGAGGATGGTCATGACGCCGGTGAGTAAGGTGATCTATGTACAGCCTGATGAAAAGGCTATCGTCGCCGCCCAGCGTTTAAATGAATATGAAATCGACTGTCTGCCTGTCGTCAACGTTATCACCAGTGATGAAGATGATAAAAAAGAACTGCAGGTCATCGGAAGAATTTCAAAGACCAATATTAACCGCCTGTTTGTAGAATGTGGGTTAGGGAGGAGATAATCTTGGAAAAGCCGATTATTTACGCTTGCTCCGACTCCCTGGGTGAGACGGCAGAACGCGTCGCCCGGGCAGCGGCAAGTCAATACGACAAACAAGAATTTAATATTATCCGTGTACCGTATATACGCTCGGACCAGCAGATCGAAGAATTGGTCCGTAAGGCAGAAGCCGATAAGGCCATGATTTGCTATACCATCATTTCTCCGGCTTTGCGGCGCAAATTGAAGGACTTGACGGCCGATACGGATGTTACCGTCGTCGACATCATCGGGCCTATGCTGTCCGGTGTCGGCACATTGACCGATACAGAACCGACGTTGAAGGCCGGGATGATTCATCAGCTCGACGAAGAATACTTTAAGCGTGTCGAAGCTATTGAATTTGCCGTAAAATACGATGACGGCAAGAATCCCATGGGCTTTTTGAAGGCCGATATCGTCATTGTCGGGGTATCGCGGACCTCGAAGACGCCCTTGTCCATGTATTTGGCACACAAACGGGTCAAGGCAGCTAACCTTCCTCTCGTACCGGAAGTCAACTTGCCGCCTGAATTGTTCCAGATCCCGGCCCGTAAAATCGTCGGCCTGATTATCGATCCCTTTAAACTGAACTTCATTCGTTCGGAACGGCTGCGCAGTATGGGGCTCGATGCCAATGCCAGCTATGCCAATATCGAGCGGATCAACGAAGAATTAGAATATGCCAGAGGTGTTATGCGGCGCCTCCATTGCCCGATCATCGACGTGTCGTCGAAAGCTATCGAAGAAACGGCTAATTTAGTCATGGAAATCGTTAAACGAAATAAGGAACTATACCCTGATGAGGGATAAGCCCTTCCGGGGAAAATAAAAAAGGATTCGGTCTGAGGACCAATCCTTTTTGTTTTTACTCGTCTCGAGGGCTCGATTCCTTGTGAAGAAGGGCGGCGTTTTCGGTATCTTTTTGGCATTAAAAAAGCGCTGCCTTCGTAGGCAACGCTTTTTCGATAGTCATTAAACATCACGCTGGACTTTGCCGGAACGAAGGCAACGAGTGCAGACGTTAACTCGTTTAATTTCGCCGTCGACGATAGCGCGGACTCGCTGGATATTCGGTTTCCAGGTTTTTTTCGTTTTTACATGGGAATGGCTGACATTCATGCCGCTCATTGTTCCTTTACCACATACTTCGCAAAAGTTTGCCATTAGTTACACCTCCCTGCACCATCACAGTACAACGTATAAATCTTATCATAAATCATAGGGCAACGCAAGTTTTATTTATAAAAAGCCTACAAAGTATGATACAATAAATGAAAGTTCTTGACAAGGAGTTTTTTTATGGAATTTTCTATTCGTGATATTAAAGGCATCGGACCGCGTAAGGAAGCGCTTTTTGCCCGGCTGCATCTTACGACGGTGACCGATCTCCTGCAGTATTTTCCCCGCGATTATGAAGATCGCAGCCACGTTTGGCCAATCGGCCAGGCGCCGTGCGGTACCGGGGAAGCCGTCTTGTTATGCGGTACCGTGGCTTCGGTTCAGGAGGCACGGCCGAGACGGGGACTGTCGCTGTTGAAAGTTGCCCTCAGCGATGGAACCGGAGCTGTCGAGTTGGTTTGGTTCAACCAGGCCTTCAAGAAACGGCTGTTTAAGGTCGGCATGACTCTGACCGCCTTTGGGAAATTAGAATGGGCCTACGGCCGGAGACAGATGAATTCGCCCGATACGGAAGAAGGAAGGGTGGAAGGCTCCGGGTTTGTCCCCGTCTATGGCCTGACGGACGGTTTGCGGCAGCAGGATGTGAGAAAAGCCGTCCGCGGGGCACTCGATATAGCGGCGGTTCATTTGGACATCCTCCCCGGTTGGGAGGCAGGGCGCCGTTCGGATTTTTCACAGATGCCGTCCCTTGCAGCCTATGAAACGATCCATTTTCCACCCTCTATGGAGGCAAAAGAAGGGGCTCGCCGCCAACTGGCCTTTGAAGAACTCTTCGATATGCAGCTCGGCCTCTTATTACGTCGTCACCGTGAAGGGAAGCGGCAGGGCATTAAATGCGGCCCCAACGGCCGTCTGCTTCGCGCTTTCTATGAGCACCTGCCTTTTAGGCTGACCAAAGGACAGACGAGGGCCTTTTTAGATATCCAAAATGATATGGAAAGTGAAGTGGCCATGCAGCGCCTTGTCCAAGGGGATGTCGGCTCGGGGAAAACCGTCGTCGCAGCCCTGGCCCTGGCCAAAATCGTCGAAAACGGCTACCAAGGGGCGCTCATGGCGCCGACGGGGATTTTGGCGGCTCAGCATTATGAAGAATTTCTCCGGCTCTTTGACGGCCTCGATGTCAGCATCGCCCTTTTAACCGGCCGGACGACGGCTAAAGAGCGGCAGCAGCTCTTAGAAGACCTCCAAGAAGGTACGATTGATATCCTCATCGGAACTCATGCCTTGATCCAGGAAGATGTCGTCTTTCGCAGCCTGGGATTGGTCGTCGCTGATGAACAGCATCGCTTCGGCGTTCGTCAACGGTCGGCCCTGGCCCGGAAAGGGCAGGAGCCCCATGCTTTATTCATGACGGCAACGCCCATTCCCCGGACCCTCACGTTGTCGCTGTACGGCGATCTCGACGTGTCGTCCATCCGCGAACTGCCGCCGGGACGAAAGACGGTTAAGACCTACGCTGTCGGTGAAGCCCTGCGCCGGCGGGTCTATACCTTCATGGACAAGCTCATGGAATCCGGCCAGCAGTGCTACGTCGTCTGTCCCTTGGTAGAGGCCTCGGAGTCCGTCGACCTTCAGGCCGCGACCGACCTTTACGAAGAGCTGCGTCATAAATTCTTTAAGAACCGCACGTGCGGCCTCGTTCATGGCCGCATGGCCGGAAAAGAAAAGGAGGCCGTCATGGAGGCCTTTCAAAAGGGAGATATCGACCTCTTGGTAGCGACGAGCGTCATCGAAGTCGGCGTCAACGTTCCCAATGCGACCGTCATGTTCATCGACGGCGCTGAGCGCTTCGGCCTGGCCCAGCTCCATCAGCTTCGCGGCCGTGTCGGACGCGGCGATTTGCAGGCTTACTGCATTCTCATGGCCAAGGGCGGCAGTGACGAGACGAAACAGCGGCTCAAATGGATGGAAACGATTCACGACGGCTTTACCCTGGCGGAAAAGGATTTACTTCTTCGCGGCTCGGGACAGCTTTTTGGCTATCTCCAGCACGGTCTGCCCGACTTAAAGGCTGCCGACATCATAAACGATATAATTATCTTGGAAGCGGCCCGCGATGAAGCACGGCAGTGGTGGCAGACCTCGGGAAATCCGGAGGTGGCAGAAGAAGCGCTGAAGCGGCGTTTTGGCAAGTCCTTTGCCGGACTTTTGAATAACTGACGAGAAAATTGCTCTAAAATTATGTACAGAACAGGTGATTTCAGTTATAATAAGGGATAAGCTATTTAAGGGGATTTACCCCTTTTATTTCTTATATTTTTCAAAACAGAGGTGCAAATATGAGATCTGATAAATTTGGTATGAGAGGTTTGACATTTGATGACGTTCTCTTGGTTCCGGCTAAGTCTGACGTACTTCCGAAAGAAGTGGACGTATCAACGAACCTGACCCGCGATATCAAACTGAATATTCCTATTATGAGTTCTGGTATGGATACGGTAACGGAAGCCCCTATGGCTATTGCCGTTGCCCGCGAAGGCGGCATTGGCGTTATTCATAAGAATATGTCCATTGCAGCTCAGGCCCGTGAAGTCGACAAGGTAAAACGGTCGGAACACGGCATCATCATCGATCCCATTTTCCTTCACCCGGATAATCTTTTGGCAGATGCCAATGAATTGATGGGGAAATATCGCATCTCCGGTGTACCTATTACGGTCGACGGCAAACTCGTCGGGATCATTACCAACCGTGATATGCGCTTTGAAGAAGACATGAGCCGCCGTATCGGTGACATCATGACGCAGGAAAATCTGATTACGGCTCCGGTCGGCACGTCGCTGGCAGAAGCGAAAGAAATTCTCCGCAAGCACCGCATTGAAAAATTACCCCTCGTCGATAAAGAAGGCAACCTGCAGGGGTTGATTACGATTAAGGATATTGAAAAAGCTACGAAATATCCGAATTCGGCGAAAGACGGCAACGGCCGCCTCTTGGTCGCAGCCGCTGTCGGTGTCACCCATGATATGACCGACCGCCTCGATGCTCTCGTCGCTGCCAAAGTCGACGTCGTCGTCATCGATACGGCACACGGCCATTCCTTGGGCGTACTCAATACGTTGAAAGAAATCAAAAAGCTCTATCCGCACCTTCCGGTCATTGCCGGCAACGTCGCAACCGGTGCGGCTACAGAAGCCCTCATTGAATGTGGCGTCGACGCCGTTAAAGTCGGTATCGGACCGGGCTCCATCTGCACGACCCGTATCGTCGCAGGTATCGGCGTACCGCAGATTACGGCCGTTCACGAATGTGCAAAGGTGGCACAGCGCTACGGCATTCCTATCATTGCCGACGGCGGCATCAAATACTCCGGTGATATGGCTAAGGCCATTGCAGCCGGCGGCAACGTCGTCATGATGGGCAATCTCCTTGCCGGTACAGAAGAAAGCCCGGGCGAAACGGTTATTTACCAGGGCCGAAGCTACAAAGAATACCGCGGCATGGGTTCCCTGGCTGCCATGGAATCGGGCAGTAAAGATCGTTACTTCCAGGAAGATTCGAATTCGAAGAAGCTCGTTCCTGAAGGCATTGAAGGCCGTGTACCTTATAAAGGACCTGCTGCCGATACGATTTATCAGATGGTCGGCGGTCTTCGCGCATCCATGGGCTATTGCGGCTGCCACAACATCAAGGAAATGATTGAAAATACGCAGTTCATCCAGATTACCGCAGCCGGTCTTCGTGAAAGCCATCCCCATGATGTCAATATCACGAAAGAAGCTCCGAATTACAGCGTAAACTAAGCAGGGCGGAGGGATACGTTGACTAGTATAATCGATATCTTGTCCATTCCCATCGACAACGTCACCATGAAAGAAGCACAGGCACTGGCCTTCAAATGTATCGACGAAGGCCGTGCTGCTTCCATTGCGACGGCCAATGCGGAGATGGTCATGCGGGCTCAGTCCGATTCCGAACTGGCGCAGATCCTGCAGCAGGCCGACCTGGTAGTTCCCGATGGGGCCGGTGTCTTGTGGGCTGCAGAACAACAGGGCAAGAAATTTAAAGAACGCGTTACAGGTGTCGATTTGGCGTGCAGTCTGCTGCAAGAAGCAGCTGCACGCCAAACGGCTGTCTACCTCTTTGGAGGTGCTCCCGGCATTGCTGAACAGGCTGCAGTCAATATGCAGAAGCAGCTCGGGCCGCTCAATGTCGTCGGGACTCATTCGGGGTTCTTCTCTGATGATGAAGAAAAACAAATTATCGAAGATATCGGCAGCAAAGGGACTCGAATCCTTTTAGTCGCTCTCGGCGTGCCGAAACAAGAGAAATGGATACACGAGCACTTGTATGAACTCGGACCCTGCGTCTGCATGGGTGTCGGCGGGACCTTTGACGTCTTAGCCGGCAAAGCAGCTCGAGCTCCGAAATGGATGCAGGAAAACCGCTTGGAATGGCTCTATCGTCTTCTTAAAGAGCCGACACGCTTTAAGCGCATGCTGGCCCTGCCGCGGTTTGTACTGGCTGTAAAGGGCAGCAAGCGAAGCCAATGAGTTGAGGTGATAAATTGAATAGTGATGTCTTAAACAAACCTTATATTGTAGAAGACGGCTACCCATTTATCATTGTGCCGCTTTTACTGGCCCTGGCGGCAGGCTGGTTCATCAATGCCTATGCGGCAGTCCTGCCGGCTTTGCTGGCCTTGTATTTTATGTATTTTTTCCGGAATCCTCGGCGCAGACCGCCGACGGATGACCATTTATTAGTGTCGCCGGCTGACGGTACCGTTGTCGGTATCGAAGAGGTCGATGAAGACACCTATCTGAATCAAAGGTGTCGGAAAGTCATTATTTTCCTGTCTATTTTCGATGCCCACGTCAATCGGGCACCCCTTCCGGGAACGATTGACTTCCAGCAATATACGTGCGGTCGATTCCGTCCGGCCTATAAAGACGGTGTCGGTTATGAAAATGAACGCTATTCTATCGGTATTCATTCAACTCGTACGGACATTTTAGTCAATATTATTGCCGGTGTCCTGGCCCGGCGCATTGTCTCCTGGGTCACGTTAGGCGATGAATTACAGCACGGCCAGCTGTACGGTATGATAAAATTCGGGTCCTGTGCAGAAATCTATGTACGTGACAACGTTGAAATCACCGTCAAAAAAGGCGATAAAGTTCGCGGCGGTGAATCGGTGATAGGGAGGATTGTTTCATGAAGAAGATAATACCGTGTCTGTTCACCTCAGGTAATCTGAGTTTTGGCGTCCTGAGTATGATGATGACACTCCATGGGGAATACGTTTGGGCCGGGATCTGCATCCTCTTGGCTGTCGTCTGTGATGCCTGTGACGGCCGTTCGGCCCGAGCTCTCGGCGTGGCCGGTGAATTCGGCAAGGAACTGGATTCCCTGTCTGACGTCGTATCTTTTGGGGCTGCCTCGGCGTTCTTGATTTATACCTATTCTTTACAGTCCCTTGGCTGGGTCGGCGCGATTCCTGCTATTATTTACGCTGCTTTGGGCGGCATTCGCCTGGCGCGTTTTAATCTCAATACCGGCGTCGTCCACGGCTATTTTCAAGGCATGCCTATTCCGAACGGCGGCTGCCTCATTGCTACCTTCGTCATTTCCGGGGCCGTGCTTCCGGCTTGGCTGGTCGCGATTTTAGTCGTCCTCTTGGGGTATAATCTGGTCAGCCAGGTTCATCACCCCGACTTTAAAGGTGCCAGTCCCGATGTGCTCCATAAGTCGGCGCTGGCTATTGCTGTGATTATCGGTGCCTTGGTTCTGTACGTCGATTGGCACTTGGTTATTACCCTGCCATTCTTACTGTACATTATCTTCGGGTTAGTCAATACGGCCATGAACGTCGCAGCAGCTCGCTAAGTATTTAGGGAGAGTCGCATATGGAACATATTTTGGATATCGTTATGATACCCATACAAGTCATCATCGTTTTTTATTCACTATATTACTTTACGTTGGCCTGCTTCGGCTTGATGAAGCGGCGCGAGCACAGTACGGCAGCCCCCAAGCATACGTTCGCTGCCGTCATTTGTGCGCATAACGAAGAGCGCGTCATTTGGCAGCTCATCGACAATTTAAAACAGCTTAATTATCCGAAGGATATGTACGACATCTACGTCGTTGCCGACAACTGTACGGATAATACGGCCGATATTTGCCGGGATCACGGCGCTATCGTCAAAGTTCGGACCAATAAGGAAGAAGTCGGGAAGGGATACGCCTTGGACTGGATGTTTTCTCAAATGCTGGCCCAAGAAAAACAGTACGATGCCTTCGTCGTCTTTGATGCCGACAACTTAGTCCATCCTGAATTTTTGCGGGAAATGAACCATCACCTCTTGAAAGGGGAGAAGGTCATCCAAGGCTACATGGATTCTAAGAATCCGACCGATTCCTGGATTGCCGGAACTTTTTCCATCGCTTTTTGGCTGATTAACCACATGTGGCACCTGGCCAAGTACAACATCGGATTGTCGACGGCTTTAGGCGGTACGGGTATGTGCATTGCCACGGAAATCGTCCGCAAGTATGGCTGGGGCTGCGAATGCTTGACGGAAGACATGGAATTCTCCATGAAGGTCCTCCTCGAGGGCGTGCGCACCTGTTGGGCTCATGACGCGATCATTTATGACGAAAAGGTCGTTGGCTTCATGCAGTCCTGCCGTCAGCGAAAGCGCTGGGCTCAAGGGCAGTGTGACTGCGGCGAGCGCTTTATTCCTAAGTTGTTTGCTCGGGGCATCAAGACCGGGAATATTCGCATGCTTGACGGCATCCTTACCTTGTCGCAGCCTTTCTTTATGATGGGCTCGACGGTGTACGCCCTGTTGGCCTGGCTTAATTCTTACTGGCCCTTTTATACCAATATTTTAAATACGATTGTACCTGTTCAAATCTGGTCGATTATTGGCGTCGGGCAGTATCTTATTCCTATTATCGTCTTACTGCAAATCAAGGTTCCTCGTAAATCTTGGCTGTATCTCATCATCTATCCGATTTTTATGTACAGCTGGATTCCCGTCAACTTCCTCGGGTTCAAGGATCGGCATAAGATGAAATGGAGTCACACCCTGCATACACGAGCACTGTCGTATGAAAGCGCAGCCTTGCTGCGGAAGGAAAATAAAAAGTAGGAGGCTTTATTATGCACATTTTGTTGACCAATGATGACGGTTTGAAGGCGTTGGGCCTGCAGACGTTAAAACGAGAACTTTCGGCCCATGACTGCCGGCTGACTGTCGTTGCGCCGAATGGCCAGCGCAGTGCTGCGTCCCATTCGATGACGATTAATAAGGCCCTTTACTGTCAGGAACTCCCCCGTGAAGAAGATGATATCCGGGAAATTGCCGTTTCCGGTACGCCCGTGGACTGTGTCAAGATGGCTATGGAATATTTTCTCAAAGATGACCGGCCGGACCTCATCATTTCCGGCATCAACGACGGTTATAATCTGGGCAGCGATGTCCTTTATTCGGGGACGGTGTCAGCGGCCATGGAAGGGCCGTATTATGGGATTCCGGCCTTTGCCGTATCCATGATCGGGATGACTGAAGAACGCTGTGTGGAAACGGCTCGTTTGATGTGGCAGTTGATTCAGAAAATTACACTCCAAGGTCGTTTTCCGGGGATTGTCAACGTTAACGTACCTCCGAAAGGCGATATCAGCTTAAAAAATGTCTGCATTACGTCCCAGACCGTCCAGATTTACCATAACGTCATCGCTGAAAAACGCGATCTCGACGGCAGTGTCTGCTATCGTATCGTCGGCGACATCGACATGACGACGGCTCCCCCCGACAGTGATGTGGCCTGCGTTCGAGACGGGCACATTGCCTTGACGCCGCTCAAGTGGCAGCAGACGGCAGAACGGGCTTTGGACCACCTGAAGGGAGCCCTCTATTTATGAGTGATGCCGACCTTATCGAACTGGCCCGGGACTATCGCCGTCATTCGTACAGCCCCTATTCCCACTTTCCCGTTGGTGCTGCCGTCCTGATGGAGTCAGGCCGGGTTTTTGGCGGCTGCAACATCGAAAATGCCAGCTATCCCCTGAGTAACTGTGCCGAACGGACGGCCATTTTTAAGGCTCTTTCCGAAGGGGAGAGGGCGTTTAAAGCACTGGCTGTCGTAGCCGATACGGACGGCCCTTGCGCTCCCTGCGGCGCCTGCCGTCAAGTCATGGCCGAGTTCCGCATTCCGCGGATTATCATGGCTAATATGAAGGGCGACACAGCGGTCGTTTCTTGGGAAGAACTCCTTCCTTATGCTTTCTCTGGGGAGTCCTTGTCCCGATAGTATCGTCAATACGGACAAATTTCCACAAAGGGCTTGCATTTTTTGAACAGCCGCGTTATAATAACAGCACATCATACATATTGCGTGAACGAAACACACGGGAGAAGGCACAGCCTACCGACGGAGTCAAACTCTCAGGTGCCCCTAAGGGGGTGGGACCGTGTGTGGACACGACTCTGGAGAGTCCCATTTGGGCGCCGAAGGTGCAAGGATATTGTTTCTAATCTCTCAGGCAAAAGGACAGAGCTAGCGGAAGAAAGCCTTTATTTTTCTGCGACCTTTTAGGACCTATCTCTTCAGAGTGATGATGATAGGTCTTTTTTTATGTTATTATACTAAAATACACTAAAAGGGGAGTATGCAAGATGTTGGAAACATTGAATGCCATTGACAGTTTTATTTGGGGACCGCCTTTATTGATCCTGCTTATCGGGACCGGTATCTTATTGACGGCTCGCCTTCGTCTGCTGCAGATTTCAAAATTGCCGAGAGCCTTGAAGCTCATCTTTACAGCGAAGAATCAGGGCGATGGGGACGTAGACAGCTTCAAAGCTTTGTGCACCGCTTTGGCAGCAACCGTCGGTACGGGCAATATCGTCGGCGTCGCAACGGCTGTTCATGCCGGTGGTCCCGGAGCCATTTTCTGGATGTGGATGGCTGCCTTCGTCGGTATGGCTACGAAATACGCCGAAGGTTGTTTAGCCGTTAAGTATCGGACGGTCGACAAGAACGGCGAAATCGCCGGCGGCCCGATGTACTACATCGAAAATGGGTTGGGTAAAAAATATAAACCCTTGGCTTTCTTGTTTGCCTTCTTCGGCGTCTTGGTCGCCTTCTTCGGTATCGGGACCTTTGCTCAGGTCAACTCTATCGTTGAAATTACGCGGCTGACGACAAGCATTCCTGTCGAATATACGGCAGTCGTCCTGACCGTATTGGTTGCAGCCATTACGATTGGCGGTCTGCAGTCCATCGCCCGCGTAGCGTCTAAAGTCGTTCCGGCTATGGCCATTATCTACATTATTTCGACGGTTGCTTTCTTGGTCATCTTTGCCGACAAGGTTCCGGCAGCTATTGAACAGATCCTCGTCAGCGCCTTCACTCCGACGGCTGCCGCCGGTGGTTTCCTCGGAGCTACGGTATTGGTTGCCATGCGAAATGGGGTAGCCCGCGGCGTCTTCTCCAACGAATCAGGTCTCGGCAGTGCACCGATCGTTGCCGCTGCTGCTAAAACTAAATGGCCGGCTGAACAGGGCCTCATCTCCATGACCGGTACCTTCATCGATACGATCATCATCTGCACCTTGACGGGCCTCGTCTTAGTCGTCAGCGGTGCCTGGATGGGCGACGTCAACGGGGCAGCGCTTACCAATGCCGCCTTTACGATGGCCTTCCCGACGTACGGCAGCATCATCCTCTGCATCGGACTTACCCTCTTTGCTTTCACGACCATCCTCGGCTGGAACTACTATGGTGAACGCTGCGTTGAATACCTGGTCGGCGTTAAAGGCATTATGCCTTACCGCATTATCTTTATCGCCCTCGTCGCCTGCGGCGCCTTCATTAAACTCGACGTCATCTGGATTTTGGCCGATATCGTAAACGGTCTGATGGCTATCCCGAACCTCATTGCCCTCATCGGCTTGAGCGGTGTCGTCGTAGCAGAAACGAAAAAATACTTCGATTACTTGAAAGAAGAAAAGAAAGATGTGTCCGATGATTTGGAAGAAGAAGCAACACCGGGTCACTAAATCTTTCGTAAAAAAATACTTGACGATTCTCTCCATTATGGTATAATTAATCTTGTGCCAAGCACTGAGTAAAATTTCTGCAAGGCACAAGAGATATGCCGGGGTGGCGGAATGGCAGACGCACCTGACTCAAAATCAGGCGGGTAACACCGTGAGGGTTCAAGTCCCTCCCTCGGCACCAGGTTTAATAGGGAAGCCGTATACAGTACATGATAATGTATCGTATACGGCTTTTTCGTGTTTATAATAAGATTTTTATATCAAGCCACGTATTATTAAAAAACGAGGAGATCCCTATTTCTCTCTATAATTTATAGGCAATAAAAAATCAGGGACAACATCTATGGATGCTGTCCCTGCAAAACTTTATTGAAGTTTTTCCTTGTGAATCTATTTTACACAATAGGAAACCATTTGTCAATTAAATTGGACAGGAGATTTAAGGTGGTAGTTAGTATTGGGTTGAAGGAATAGTCATAGTCACGTTGAACTCGTTCTACCCACTGGTGCAGCTGCCGTGCCGTTCGATCGTTAATCCCTTTACTGTTCACGATTTGTTTGTGTGCCCAGAGACAAGTGATGATTTGCTGGACTCGTTCATTTGCCAATTTTCTATCGATAATGACAGTAGATATATCTGCATTACTCATTGCCCGAGTCATGCCCCAATTGGCTTTTTTTCTAACCTCTCTGGACTTGGTTTTTAAATCGTTTAAAATACAGTTATTATGTGCAGCTGCATTACGGATGTATTTCACGGTCAACATAAGGTAGAAATTGTCTTTGTATCTATTGGATTCTTGTCGGGTGAATTGAAAACTAGGGCGCTCTATTGAATTCTTGTAAAAAGAGATAAAGGAACCGAAGGTTATGATTTCAAGAAAGACCCACACTGGTAAATCGTCTTTATATTTTAGATAGGCTTCCCGGCAATAAGGGCTTCGACTATTTTTATTCAGCTCTTGCATTAAGTGAATACGATTATTTTCAGGTAGATTATTTATATAATCAGAAACAATAGTATAACCGTCTTCATTTGGATTATCTGTAATAAGCTTCATCAATTTGACTTTTGCGAAATGCTCTATATTTAAAGCCATTTGTACAATAATTTCTCTAAGATACATGTCCAGTATGGCTAAATCTACGAGATAAGCAAAATCTAGATTTAAGTATTTGCTTCCCGTAATATCTTTATCAAAATTTTTTCGATATGCCAGAAGTTTAAAGAAATTATTATTTTCTTTTAAATAGGTGATCGCTTCTGCTTCATTTATACCGATAAAAGTAATTCCTTTTTTCTTTAAATGATTAATCTGTTCAGGATAGGTAAGTTTACTTCTGTGAGACACCGATTATCATAGCCTTTCTTTGTATATTCTAACCTTGCTATAAACTTTATAAAAGTAAGAGTACCGATATCACGATTATATTACTGCCATAACGTTTTGGATAAAAATAGAAAGATAAACTAACGGAATAGCCTGTATAAAACGGGAAAATATACTTCTTTATAGCAGTATAGCATATCTAATAAAATGAGAGCAAATTGATTAAACTGTATAACTCTTTAGATTGGTCTTTAAAATTCACTGGAAAAAAATCATTCCATAATCAGTATGGGCAGAAACGTGAAGCGGTTTTAGCGTTTTACATTAGTGTTTTTCGGGCCCTTTTATATTTTAGGTATCATATAGAATTATAAAGAGACATGATTCCTCGGTGCCTACTCTTTTTCATTTCGCCACTGTTTTCTTCCTATCTATTTATGTTATAATAAAATAGATATATGATTATAGGGAGGAGTCGATTTACATGAATGAAATCTTTGCCAGACGGAGTATCCGGAAATTTTTGCCTACCATGGTAGAAGATGAAAAGATAGAACAGCTGCTGCGTGCTGCCATGGCCGCTCCATCTGCCGGAAACCAACAACCTTGGGAATTTTATGTCGTCCGCGACAAACGGGTCATTCAGGACTTATCTCAATGCAGTCCGTATGCAGGCTGTGCCAATGGTGCTGCCTTAGCCATTGTCGTCTGTTCTCGTGACGAACACATGCGTTTTCCTGCTTTTACGCCCCTTGATCTCAGTGCGGCCGTTGAAAATATCCTCATCGAAGCGGTACACCTCGATCTCGGTGCTGTTTGGCTTGGCGTTACGCCCTATCGGGCTCGAGAAGTTTTGGTCCGTCGGGCTTTGGGCGCTCCTAAAGGCGTTACCCCCTTTGCTATCGTTGCTCTCGGTTATCCTCAGGCAACAGCAGAAGACAAACCGCATGAAGACCGCTATGATCCATCCCGCATTCATTACGTATAATTCTTGTACGGCCGTGAAAGGGTCCTGTCGCTACTTGGCAGGGCCTTTTCTATTTATCGTTAAAGAAGGGATTTCTATGATTGAAGAAAAAGCACCTATCACCTTCCATCTGGCTGAACTTAGGCGGCGCCTCCTCTTTTCGCTGGCAGCCTGGCTCATAGGTACGATCGTCGCCTATACCTATGTCGAAGATATCATTGCCGTCATCTCGGCGCCGGCCGGAAAGCTTTATTTTCTGAATCCGGCGGAAGTCTTTTTTTCTTACCTGCAAATCGCCGCCGTTACGGGCTTATTTGTGACCTTGCCCATCCACTTTTATGAACTATGGCGGTTTTTAAGGCCGGGACTTCGCGATACCGAGGCCAAGGCCTTCGTCTGGTTTATGCCGGCTGCTCTTGTTTTGTGGTATGGCGGGGCTGCTTTTTCCTTCTTCGTCGTCTTTCCCCAAGCCGTCCAATTTTTTCTGAGTTTTTCTGCCCTCTCTCTACAGCCTATGTTTTCTTTAGCGGCCTATTTGTCTTTTTTCATCGCCTTCGTCCTGCCGTTTGCTATCGGCTTTGAACTTCCACTGGCGCTGATTATCCTGGCGCGTTTGGGCTTGGTGACCGGGAGATCCCTGCGGCAGAAGCGGCGTTTCTTTATCGTAGGGGCTTTCATCTTTGCCGGTGTCGTATCGCCGACGACGGATATGATTACCCAGACGGCCATTGCCGTGCCCTTGATCTTTCTCTATGAGGGAACGATTGTGGTTATGAGATTTATGAAGCCCTAGGTATATTTATTGAAATAAATGATTTTATCTTAACCCACCAGAAGACTCCTTCCTCTTAGGCGGGAGATGAATGGCGGGTAGTTGAGTAGACTCAATTCCCATGAAAACCACAAATCCACGTAGATAGTCTTGTTTGCGTGTTTTTTTAGGATTCATGTATACAGTATTTTTTTGTATACAAAGTGGCCGTCCCTTGTAATGTGTTTCCATTTTGCTATAATAGAGAAAGCGGTGAATGTATGGGCGTCGATTGGCTGTGCGTTTACCGGTCTGATTCAATTTTTATACGCAGGAGGGTATTTTCATGAAAAAAATTCGTTCGGTTTTAGTTGCCAACCGCGGAGAAATTGCCATTCGTGTTTTCCGGGCTTGTAATGAACTGGGAATCCGCACGATTGCGATTTATTCCAAAGAAGATTCGCTGTCGCTGCATCGTTTCCGTGCAGATGAATCGTATCTCGTCGGTGAAGGCAAAAAACCGGTAGATGCATATTTAGATATTGAAGATATTATCCGTATTGCCCATGAGCACGACGTCGATGCCATCCACCCCGGTTACGGATTCTTGTCCGAAAATGCGGACTTAGCGAAACGCTGTGAAGAAGAAGGTATTATCTTTATCGGTCCTAAAGTAGAACACCTCATCATGTTCGGCGATAAGATCAATGCCCGTATTCAGGCAAAAAAGGCCGGTATTCAGTACATTCCCGGCAGTGACGGCCGCGTTGAAAGCTATGAAGAAGTCGAAAATTTTGCCAAGGAAGTCGGACTTCCGATTATGCTGAAAGCTGTAAACGGCGGCGGCGGCCGCGGCATGCGTATGGTCGACTCCATGGAAGAACTGCGCGATGCTTATGAACGGGCAAAATCGGAAGCGCAGCTGGCTTTCGGCAGCGATGAAATTTATCTCGAAAAATGTATCATCAATCCGAAGCACATCGAAGTCCAGATCATGGGCGACGAACACGGCAACGTCATTCACCTCTTTGAACGTGACTGCTCTATCCAGCGCCGTCATCAGAAGGTCGTTGAAACGGCTCCGGCTTCGGCCTTGCCCGTCGAACTTCGTCAGAAAATCTGTGATGCTGCCTTGAAGTTGATGAAAAACGTTCATTACGTCAATGCAGGGACCGTCGAATTCTTGGTTACGCCTGACGGCAACTTCTACTTCATCGAAGTTAACCCCCGTGTCCAGGTAGAACACACGGTCACCGAAATGATTACGGGTATCGACATCGTCCAGACCCAGATTAAAGTCGCTGAAGGTTATGCCCTCGACAGCGATGAAATCGGCATTAAGTCTCAGGATGCTGTCCACTGTCTCGGCAATGCCATCCAGTGCCGTATTACGACCGAAGATCCGCTGAATAACTTCATGCCGGATTCCGGTAAAATCACGGTATACCGCAGTGGCGGCGGCTTTGGTGTCCGTCTCGACAGCGGCAATGCTTATACAGGAGCCATTATTACGCCGTACTATGATTCGCTCTTGGTCAAGTCGACGACTTACGGCCTCGATCATGCCAAAGCCGTCCAGAAGATGCTCCGCGTCCTTCAGGAATTCCGTATCCGCGGCGTCAAGACCAATATCGGCTTCTTGATCAACGTCCTGAAGAGTCCTGAATTCGTCGACGGTTCGTATAATGTCAACTTCATCGACAATCATCCGGAACTGTTTGAACTGCCGGTCGTACAGGACCGCGGCACGAAACTCTTAGAGTACATCAGCGATACGACGATTAACGGCTATGCCGGTGCCGGCCACCAGGAAAAGACTGAATTTGAACCTTTGGAACTGCCGAGTGTTGAAAACGGCCCGTATCCGGACGGCACGAAACAGAAATTTGATGCCATGGGACCGGAAAAATTCTCCCAGTGGATCAAAGAACAGCATAAGGTATTCTTCACCGATACGACCATGCGTGATGCGCACCAGTCCTTGTTTGCTACTCGTGTCCGCACCATCGATATGCTCCGTGTCTTGGAAGCAGCCTCGAAGAAACTCCCGAACCTCTTCTCGTATGAATGCTGGGGCGGGGCGACCTTCGACGTAGCTTATCGCTTCCTTTATGAAGATCCTTGGGTTCGCCTGCGCCAGATGCGTGAAAAGGCTCCTAACATCCTTCTCCAGATGCTCGTCCGTGGTGCTAATGCCGTCGGCTACACCAGCTATCCGGACAATGTCGTCAAAAACTTCATCGACCTCTCGGCCAAGAACGGCATCGACGTCTTCCGTGTTTTTGACAGCCTTAACAGCTTAGACAATATGTACGGCACGATTCAGGCCGTTCGTGAAAACAATAAATTGGCAGAAGTAGCCCTCTGCTACACCGGCGATATCCTCGATCCGTCGCGGAATAAATACGATTTGGCATACTATGTCAACATGGCTAAGGAATTGAAAAATGCCGGTGCCAACATCATCGCCATTAAAGATATGGCAGGTCTCTTGAAACCGGAAGCTTCTTACCGTTTGGTATCGGCTTTGAAAGATGCCGTTGACCTTCCGATTCACCTCCATACCCATGATGGTTCGGGTAATGCCATTACGACGTACAGCAGGGCTATCGATGCCGGTGTCGATATCGTCGACGTTGCTTATTCGGCCTTTGCCGGCGGTACCAGCCAGCCGAGCATGAGCACCTTGTATTACGCTTTGAGCGGCAAGGATCGTCAGCCGGACCTCGACGTCAATGCTATGGAAGAAATGTCCCGCTACTGGGCTACGGTTCGTCCGTATTACAAAGGCGTCGACAAAGCCGAAGCTTATCCGAATACGGAAGTCTACCAGCATGAAATGCCGGGCGGTCAGTTCTCCAATCTCCGCCAGCAGGCTAAGGCTGTAGGCCTCGGCGACCACTGGAATGAAATCAAAAAGATGTACCATGCGGTCAGCATGATGTTCGGCGATATCATCAAAGTTACGCCGTCGTCCAAGGTTGTCGGCGACATGACCTTGTTCATGGTCCAGAACAACCTGACTGAACAGGATATCTACGATAAAGGCGACGTCCTCGACTTCCCGCAGTCCGTCGTCGAATTCTTCGAAGGCCGTATCGGCATTCCGTATCAGGGCTTCCCGGAAAAACTCCAGAAGATTATCCTCAAAGGAAAGAAACCCCTTACGGAACGGCCGGGCAAGAGCCTGGCACCGGTCGACTTCGACGCCGTCCGTGCTAAATTGGCTGAAAACGGCTACAAGCACGAAGCCGAAGACATCAATGCTTACTGCCAGTATCCGAAAGTCTTCGAAGACTACAATGAAAAGGTCAAGAGATTCGGCGATGTCAGCGTCCTCGATACGCCGACCTTCTTCTTCGGCATGAAGAAAAATGAAGAACTTCACGTTGAAATCGAAGAAGGGAAGGATCTCATCATCACCCTGATCAATATCAGCGATCCTGATGAAAGCGGTGTCCGCACGGTTACCTTCATGTTCAACGGTGCCGAACGTGAAATCCGTATCCAGGATAAGAGCGTCGACATGAAGACCGTTTCTCGCCGTAAGGCAGATCCTGATAAGGCCGGTGACATCGGTGCCACCTTGTCCGGTTCGGTCGTCAATGTCCTCGTTTCCAAGGGCCAGAAAGTTAAGAAGGGCGAACCCTTAGTCGTTACCGAAGCCATGAAGATGGAAACGACGATTACGTCGCCTATCGACGGAACTGTCGGTGAAATCTATGCCGTCAAAGGCCAGGCTATCATCAGCGGCGACTGCTTGCTGGAAGTATTGGAATAAGATTACGGTTTATAAAGCAATAAAAGGTGCTGCCGCATGTGCGGCAGCACCTTTTTCATTAAAGGAGAAATAGCTATGAAAATGGTAACCGTCTATTTACTGGGGAAGATGTTTTCGGTTCCTGAAGATTTGACGATTATGCGGGCTATGGAATACTCCGGCTTCCGCCTGGTTCGCGGCTGCGGATGCCGAAGCGGGTTTTGCGGGGCCTGCGCCGTCGTCTACCGTCTGAAAGGGCAGACTGAAACGCATTCGGCCCTGGCCTGTCAAACGAAGGTTGAAGACGGCATGTGTGTCGGCCGGTTGGAATCGTTTCCCATCAAAAAGATGGAATATGACATGGATGATTTGCCTGTTGCCGGAAATGTCGTCGGTCAGCTTTATCCTGAGATTTATAACTGCATTCACTGCAATGCCTGTACGCGGAACTGTCCTCAAGGGATTCAAGTCATGAAATACATCGCCCTGGCCCAGAAAGGTGATTATGCCGGCTGTGCGAAAGAGTCCTTCCGCTGTGTTTGCTGCAATATCTGTGCTGCCAGCTGTCCGGCGAAAATCAGCCACGGACCGGTCGGCCTCTTGGCACGGCGCCTCATGGGTAAGTATATTGCCAAAAAGAGCCGTCATTTGGAAGACCGCGTAAAAGCGATTCAAGAAGGGCAGTATATTGCCGATGTACAGCGGTTGATGGAAGCCGATGACGATGAATTGCGCCGCTTATACGAAGGGCGGACGATTGAAAAATAGGAGGACCTCATGATATATACCGAAGAAATGCGGGCGTCTCAGGCGCGGGTCGAGGCGACGCGCAGTATCCGCTTGTCGGAAACATTGCCGCGGTTTACGGCTGAAGAAAAGGATGCCCTTTTAAAACAATTTCATCCTGATTATCACGAAGACGGTTTTACACGCCTGTCCGTAGGACCCAATAAGGGCGATCAAGTACCGTCTGAACTGGCCGTCCTCTTACAAGGCCAGAGCCGCATGGATGAAGCCGACGTCGATGTCGACCATATCCAGTTTGAGACCGACGTCCTGGTCATCGGCGGCGGCGGGTCCGGTGCTGCCGCAGCTATTGAAGCGGCCCGCCATGGAGCGAAGGTCCTCATGGCTACGAAACTACGATTGGGAGATGCCAATACGGGCATGGCCGAAGGAGGCATACAGGCTGCCGATAAGGAAAATGATTCGCCGGCGGCTCATTATTTGGACGCCATGGGCGGCGGTCATTATAAGAATATTCCCGAACTGCTCTCTGAACTGGTTCTTCATGGGCCGGAAGCCATTCAGTGGCTCAGCTCCTTAGGCGTCCTATTTGACAAAGACCGTGACGGAGCCATGGTAACGACCCACGGCGGCGGGACGTCCTATAAACGGATGCATGCCTGCGGGGATTATACGGGAGCGGAAATCATGCGTGTTCTTCGCGATGAAGTCCGTAACGCCGGCGTCGATGTCATCGAATATTCGCCGGCTGTCGAATTGCTGCTTGACGGGGAAGGCCGGGCTGCCGGTGCCGTCTTGTATGATTTCGATACCCGGGAATACCACGTCGTTCGAGCAAAAAGCGTCATCCTTGCTGCCGGTGGTGCCGGGCGTCTCCACTATCAAGGCTTTCCGACGTCGAATCATTATGGATCGACGGCGGATGGGCTGGTCATGGCCTATCGGGCCGGCGTCCCTCTCCTTTATGCCGGCGCTATTCAATATCACCCGACAGGGGCCGCTTACCCGCCTCAGATTTATGGAGCCTTGGTCACGGAAAAGGTCCGTTCTCTCGATGCCATGCTGGTCAATAAGGACGGCGATGCCTTCCTCCATCCTTTAGAAACGAGAGATGTCGTGGCCGCGGCCATTATTCGCGAGTGCCAAGAACGGAACAAGGGCGTCTATGCCCTGCACGGCCAAGCCGTCTGGCTCGATACGCCTATGGTCGATATTCTTCATGGGGAGGGGACGATGGAAAAAAGACTGCCGGCTATGATTCATATGTATGAAAAATTCGGCATCGATATCCGAAAACAGCCGATTTTAGTCTATCCGACCCTCCATTATCAAAATGGCGGTATCTGTATCGGAGCTAAGAGTGAAACAAAAATCCCCGGCCTCTATGCGGCCGGGGAAGACGTCGGCGGTATTCACGGGAAGAACCGACTCATGGGCAACAGTCTCTTGGATATCATCGTCTTTGGCCGGATTGCCGGGACCGAAGCGGCGGTCTACAGTGAGCAGGCCCATCCCGGAAAGGGGAATCTCGACCACGTTCGTCGCTTTGATGAAGAACGTGCCGCTGCCGGCATTACCGAAAAGGTATTATCGCCGAAACTCCTTCCGGACTACACCCATAATCGGGGTACCCGGGGGTAAGTGTTAATCCGCCAATTTTTCACCGTGCAGATGGTGTACCTTCCAGGTGATGGCCAGACTGAGGCACAAGAGAATCGTGCCGGCTCCCCAAAAGACGTACTTCATTCCGATATAGGTGGCAATGATGCCGCCTAAAATCGGGCCGCCCATGGCGCCGACCTGCTGGGCCGAGAACATGAGCCCGAAGACCCGGCCTTTGATATTGGCACTCGTCTTTTCCGCTAAGATGGCATTGATCGACGGATAGATGCCGGAGAAGAAGAGGCCGACGGCGAATTGGCTGGCCGCGAAGGTGTAAAGCGTATCGGGAAGGGACTGGATGAGGAAGAAAATACCTGCCAGAACCAGTACGATGCGCAGGGTCTTTACGAAACCGTGGCGCTGACCGAAACGGCCCCAGAGGGGAGCCGTAATGGCGCTGGCAAAACCGCCCAGGGAGAAGATAAGGCCGGCTACGAAGACCAGGTTGTCCATGTCTCCGGCAAGGTAAGAAATATAGGTCGTTAAAATCGGCTGGACGATGAGGATGACAGCCTGCACTAAGGCGGCGCTGATGAGCATCAGGCGGATGACAGGCGTCTTCCACAGGCTGACTTGGCCGCTTTTGCTGTCGGCACTGATGGTATCGGCAGACGGTGCCGCGTCCGTCGGCGGTTCTTTAATAAAGAAGACCAAGACTAAAAAGTTAAGGAACAAAGCGGCGGCTGCTAAAAAGAAGGATTGGCGCATGCCGAAGGTTTCGGCTAAGATGCCGCCAAAGAGGGGGCCGATGATGCCGCCGGCTGTGAGGGCCCCTTGCATGACGCCCAGGCAGATGCCCAGTTTTTTGGGTGGAGCATAGGTGGTCATGATGGCCAGTTCCATGGGCCACAGACCCGACGCAAAGCCTTGGAACATCCGCATGAAAGTCAGTTCCAGCGGTGTCGTTACGATACCGCCGAGAAAATAACTGATCGATAAAAGAAAACTGGCGCGAATCGCCATGAGTCGTTTGCCTCTTTTGTCGGCCATCCGGCCCCATATGGGGGCCATGACGGCACTGATGAGAAAGGTCGAGGAAAAGACGATACCGGACCAAATGTTGACCGACGCCGGATCGACGCCGAGGTCTCGGGTAAGATACATAGGCAGGAAGGGGATGAGCATGGTGTAGCTTGAGGACATGAAGACGACGTTACACGTTAGAATTGCTAAACAAAGTTTCCAGTTCACAGCGATCACCTTTCTTTCGATTTGTTAACGTAGTCAATTTACTATTATACGCCGCCGCCAGGATAATAACAACGGCCATTGCCTTGTCATGATAAAGATAGGGCCTTATAATTAATAGTATCTATGTTGGAAAGGAATGATTCTCCTTGGCCATTTATCTCGCAAAGCGCCTCTTTGGCGCCTGTATCGTCCTATGGGCGGTCATTACCATTACTTTTGGTCTGATGCACGCCATTCCCGGCGGTCCTTTTACGCAGGAAAAGAAACTGCCGCCGGCTGTCATGGCGACGGTGGAAGCCCGGTATCACCTCGATGAACCCTTGTGGAACCAGTACGTCGATTACGTCCGCCATGCCGCTGTTCTCGATCTGGGTCCGTCTTACAAATATCCCGGTAAAACGGTCAACGATATCATCGCCGAAACCCTGCCTGTATCGGCTGAGCTCGGGCTTATCAGCCTTCTCCTTGCCATCGGGGCCGGTATTCTTGCCGGCATGGCGGCTGCCTGGTATAAGAATACCTGGGTTGATTACGGGATGATGATCGGCGCTACTCTCGGCGTTTCGGTCCCCAGTTTTATTTTTGCTGCCGTTCTCATACAGCTCTTCGCTTTTACTTGGCCTGTCCTGCCGGCGGCTTTGTGGAAAGGTCCGGCCTATGTCATCCTGCCGGCCTTGGCCCTGGCTGCGCAGCCGACGGCTTTTATTATGCGTCTGACAAGGTCTAGCCTCGTCGATGCCTTGGGACAGGATTATATACGGACGGCTCGCTCTCGAGGCATTGGTTCTTGGTCCTTATTGTACCGTCATGCCCTGCGCAACGCCCTCCTGCCCGTCGTCAGTTATATCGGGCCCTTGGCTGCGGCCTTGATGACCGGGAGCTTTATCGTCGAGACGATTTTTGCCATTCCCGGATTGGGGCGTCACTTCGTTACCAGTATTTATAACCGCGATTACACGGTCATCTTGGGGATTACTATTTTTTACAGTTTTCTTATCATGATGATGAATTTACTCGTCGACCTCATCTATCCGCTCTTAGATCCGCGCATTACCGTCGACAGCCGAAAGGAGGAATAGCCATGGATTTCACACCGATTACGGAGGCGGACCGAAGGGAACCCTATGTGGCACCTCAAACGCTGAGGGACCGCGGTTGGCGTCGGATGAAGAGCAATCCCTTGGCCCTTTGGGGCATGGCTATCGTCATCGTCATGACCCTTTTTGCGGTCATCGGACCTTTTTTATCACCCTATACTTATGCCGATCAGAGTTTTTCTGATGCCAATGCCTGGCCGTCTGCAGCACACTGGTTTGGAACCGACTCACTCGGACGGGACCTCTTTGTCCGCGTCTTGTACGGTGCCCGCATTTCCTTGTCCATCGGCCTGGTGGCCAGCCTTATTAACGTCTTCATCGGCGTTCTCTACGGCGGGATTGCGGCCTTGGCCGGAGGACGGATCGACCGGATCATGATGCACGTCGTCGATATCCTTTACTCCATTCCCATGCTGCTCTACGTCATTTTGCTGATGGTCGTTTTCAAACCGGGGCTGATCAACATTTATTTAGCCTTAGGTATCGCCTATTGGCTCAATATGGCCCGTGTCGTCCGTGGCCAGATCCTCAGCCTGAAACAGCAGGAATACGTCATGGCTGCCCGTTCCTGCGGTACGTCGACCTGGCAGATTTTGCGGCGGCATATGATTCCTAACTGCGTCGGGCCGATCATCGTTACGCTCACCTTATCGATTCCGGAAGCCATCTTTACGGAAGCCTTTTTAAGCTTTATCGGTCTGGGAGTATCGGCACCGATGGCGAGTTGGGGCGTCCTGGCTTCAGAAGGTATTAACAGCATGCGCTCCTTTCCCTTTCAGCTGGCCTTTCCGGCCTTGGCCCTGTGCATTACCATGCTGGGCTTCATGTTCTTAGGCGATGGCCTGCGCGATGCCTTGGATCCGCAGCATCAAAAGGAGGGGAGCCGATGAATCCGTTACTCGAAGTGCGTCATCTGTCTATTTCATTCCACACGTACCGAGGCCTTTTAGAAGCCGTTCACGACGTATCGATTACGGTCCGGCCCGGTGAAACCGTCGGCATTGTCGGCGAATCGGGATGCGGCAAGTCGGTTACGTCCCAGGCGGTTATGAAATTATTGCCCCAGGGAGCTGCGGAATACCGGAACGGCGAGATTTTGTGGGAGGGACGCGATCTCCTGCCCTTGTCAGAATCGGAGATGAATGGCCTTCGCGGCCGCGATATGGCTATGATTTTTCAGGATCCCATGACATCCCTCAATCCGGTTCTCACCATTGGGGCCCAGCTTTGTGAAGGGCTTGCCCTCTATCAGAAACTGTCCAAGCAGGAGCAGCGGACAAAGGCTGTAGAACTGTTAAAAGCCGTCGGTCTGACTTCACCGGAAAAGCGGCTCGACCAATACCCCCATCAATTATCGGGCGGTATGCGTCAGCGCTGTCTCATTGCCATGGCACTATCTTGTTCGCCGAAACTCCTCTTTGCCGATGAGCCGACGACGGCTCTCGACGTTACGACAGAAGCACAGGTCTTGGACGTCTTAAAGAAAATGCAGGCAGAACTCGGTATGGCCGTCGTCCTCATTTCCCATAATCTAGGCGTCATTGCCCAGATGTGCCGCCGCATTTACGTCATGTATGCCGGTACCGTCGTTGAAGAAGGGACGGCAGAGGATATTTTTTACCGACCGGCCCATCCTTATACCAGGGGGCTGTTGGCCTCTCTTCCGGACCCAACGGATCGGGATAAGGTACTGACCGGCATTCCCGGCCAGGCCCCGGATTTATTCCATATGCCAAAAGGCTGCCGGTTCTATCGGCGCTGCCCTCGGGCTATGAAAGTCTGTATGGAAGCAGAACCGCCGCGGGAAGAAGCCGGTCCCGGTCATCACTATACCTGCTGGCTGGCAGCGGCAGAAAGGAGGATGGGCGATGGCACTCATTGAAGCTAAAGGCCTTACCAAACAATTTGTGATTGACCGCAATTGGTTAGGTCGTCCGAAAAAAGTGTTGACCGCTGTCAATCACGTATCCTTTACGATTGAGCCGGGCGAAACGGTTGGCTTGGTTGGCGAATCGGGCTGCGGCAAGTCGACCTTTGCCCGCACCTTATTGGGACTGTATCCTAAAACCGATGGGGATATTTTTTATAAAGGCCGTAATATCGGCGAGCCTGAAATCGGGAAGGACTATCGACGCCAGGTGCAGATGATCTTTCAAGACCCGTATGCCTCCTTGGACCCGCGAATGACCGTCGAAGATATCATTAGCGAACCTCTTCGCAACTATGCGCTCTGTTCCGACGATAGAGAACGGCGTCAACGGGTGGCCGATTTATTGACCCAAGTCGATTTGAGACCGGAAACGGCCCAGCGCTATCCCCACGAATTCAGCGGCGGCCAGCGTCAACGCATCGGAATCGCCCGAGCCCTTGCCGTCGATCCGGAATGCATCTTTTGTGATGAACCGATTTCAGCTCTTGACGTATCGGTCCAGGTTCAAATCGTAAACATGTTAAAGCGCCTCCAGGAAGAACGGCAGTTATCGTATCTCTTTATTGCCCATGACTTGAGTATGGTCCATCATTTGAGTCGTCGCATCGGCGTCATGTATCTGGGAAATCTCGTCGAATTAGGTCCGAGCGACGCCGTCTTTCATAGGCCTCTCCATCCCTACACACAGATGCTCATTGCCTCTGTGCCGCGGCCGGATCCGCATTATCAGAGAACGGCCGTTGTTTCGGGTGAAGTTCCCAGCCCCCTCGATGTACCGTCGGGCTGCGTCTTTCATCCGCGTTGTCCTGATTGTGATGAACGGTGCCGCCGTGAGGTGCCTGCCCTTTGCTCCGTCGGGGAAGGGCGCCTGGTTGCCTGTCACCATGTCAAAGGAGGGACGGACTGATGAAAAAATATATCCTTTTATTCGTGGCCGTCCTCATGGCCGCTTTTCTCAGTGCCTGCGGCGTAGAACAACCGGATACGGTGAGCTACGTCTTAGAAGCGGAGCCGTCTCGCCTCGATCCGGCTATGACGACGGCCTTGGCTGAAAGCAATACAGAATTACAGATTTTTGAAGGCCTGACCCGTCTTGTCGATGATGTTCCTCAGCCGGCCTTGGCTAAGAGCTGGGATATTTCGGCCGATGGCAGGGTTTATACCTTTCACCTCCGCGACGGAATCGAGTGGAGCGACGGTACGCCTATTACGGCCGGCGATATCGAATACTCCTGGAAGCGCGTCGTCAATCCCGACGTTGCTTCGGAAAATGCCTATATGCTCTTTTGCATCGATAAGGCCGAAGATTACTTTAAGAAGAAGGCCTCTTCTGATGAAGTCGGTGTCAAGGCTCTCGATGATAAAACCTTGGAAGTTCGTTTAAAAGAGCCGACATCCTACTTTTTGAATCTGACAGCTTTTCACTGCTATTATCCCGTACCGCGGAAGCTCGTCGAAGCAAAGCCCGATACCTGGGCCGCCGATGCCGAGGGAATGGTTTCCAGCGGGCCTTTTAAGATTGTCAGTTGGAATCATTCCAGTGAAATTAAATTGGTTAAAAATGAACGATATTGGGATGCCGATGCGGTGAAGCTCAGCCACATCGATCTTCCCATCAGCGATTCTCAGGCGACGAGATTGACTTTGGTAGAAAGCAATCAAGCCAATATGACCGTTGAGCCGCCGCCGGCCGACCAAGAACGGCTGGAAAAAATGGGGCTCTATAAAATTGCTCCGTATTTAGGCGCCTATTATTACGTCTTTAACGTCCAGCAAAAACCCTTTGACGACGTCCGCGTCCGCAAGGCCTTTGCCCTCTCGATTCAGCGCCAAGGCCTTATCGACCATATTATCCGGGCTGAAAAGGAACCGGCCTATGCCTGGGTTCCGCCGGGTCTGAAAGATAAGGCCACAGGCCGTGATTTTCGGGAAGAAGGGGGCAATCTCATCAGTGAAGATCCGGAAAGGGCACGAAATCTCCTGCGTGAAGCCGGTTATGATGAAAACCATCCTCTTCCGCCGGTGACCATCCTGTTCAACACGAACGAGATGCACAAGGCCGTGGCGGAAGCAATCCAGGCCATGTGGAAGGATAATCTCGGTGTGTCCGTATCGCTCATGAATCAGGAATCGAAGGTATTCATGGCCTCTCGGGCGCAGGGGGACTACCAGGTCGCCAGGGCTTCGTGGATTGCCGATTATGCCGATCCCATGACCTTCCTCGACGTCTTTGCGGACGAAGAAAACGATGCCCAGTATCACAATACGGCCTATAACGAACTGATTCGCCAGGCTAAGGCGACGAACGATGAAGCCCGGCGCATGGCCTATATGCATGAAGCCGAACAGATGCTCTTTGATGACTGCGTCATCATCCCAATCTACTATACGACCCAGCCTTACGTAGCCCAGCCTTATATTAAAGGATACCATTGGTCACAACTGGGATTGGTAGATTTTAAAAATGCCTATATCGATGAAGGAGAAAGGACGTAACCCTATGGATTATCGTTGTGCCGCCCCTTTGAATCCGGGCGATACGATTGCCGTCGTGGCCCCGTCTGCGGCCCTTGCCGAAGATGATGCGGCCCAAGGCATTGCCTTTTTAAAAGAACTTGGATATCACGTAACGGTGGGACAATCCGTATCGGCTCACGACGGCTATTTGGCCGGCAGCGATGAACTGCGGGCTGCTGACATCAACACCGCTTTTGCCGATGACCATGTAAAGGCTATTATGTGTCTTCGCGGCGGTTACGGGGCAACGCGGATCTTACCGCTTCTCGATTATGAGTTAATCGCCGCCCACCCGAAGATTTTCATCGGCTTTAGCGATATTACGGCGCTCCATACCGTCTTTCTGCAGCGCTGCCATTTTCGGCCCATCCACGGAACGATGGTCATGTCCCTGGCCCGTAAGGCTTCTGACTACACACGGGAAGAATTGCGCTGGGGATTGGCCCATCCTTATGCTGCACGCACATTGCCTTCGGCGCCGGCGATGCATCCCGAGACCCTCGTTCCCGGGACAGCGACGGGACCTCTCTTAGGCGGCAACTTGATGCTGCTGTCGGTTACCATGGGGACGCCTTATGCGTTACAATCGGAAGGGGGCATTCTCTGTTTGGAAGAAGTGGGAGAAGATGCCTATTCTCTCGACAGAATGCTCTGTCATATCGAGCAAGCCGGCCTCATTGACGGCGTGAAAGGCATTGCCTTTGGCGAATTTTACCGATGCAATCCTACGGAAAGGAGCACCTACGAATGGACTGTCGACGAAGTCATTCGTGCTTATGCGAAAAAATGGGGAAAGCCCGCCGTCAAGGGCCTGTCCTTTGGACACGGTGCCGATAACGCTTGGCTTCCCTTAGGTCAGACGGTGCGCCTTGAAGCCGAAACGGATCGGGCGGAACTCGTATTTTTACCCTAACTGTAGGAGGAATCCTGATGGAGTATAAACAATTAAAAGAAGACGCCTGCCGCTATGTCGACGAATTGAAAACCCTCATCTATGATATCGCCGACAAGCTGCATGCCCGTCCGGAACTGGGGCAGGAGGAATTTTTTGCCTCCGCCTTGCTGAAAGACATTTTGACCGATCACGGTTTTACGCTTGATAACCCCGTTTCCGATGCCTTTCCCACGGCCTTTCACGGAACGTTTGGAAGCGGTCCGTTTCAGATGGGCTTTTTAGCAGAGTATGATGCGCTGCCGAAAATTGGACACGGATGCGGGCACAACTTGATCGCTGCCATGAGCATCGGTGCGGCTCTGGCTTTTGCCAAGGCTGCCGGAGAGAAGGCGACGGTCCATGTCTATGGCTGTCCTGCTGAAGAAACGGTGGGCAGCAAAGTCTATATGAGTGAACACGGTGTCTTTGACGACCTTCACGCTGCCGTCATCGTCCATCCCGGCGTTGATAAAACCTATATTGGCGGTACGTCCTATGCGACCCATCCCTTACAATTTACTTTTTTGGGAAAAGCCGCCCATGTCGCTGATACAGAATATCACGGGATCAATGCCCTCGATGCCTTAGTTGATTTCTATGGCCGCCTCAAGGCCTACGAAAAGACGCTGACTGAGCGCCATATCATCGGCGCCATTATCACTGAAGGTGGGACGGCGCCGAATATCGTACCCGACCGAGCCGTTCTGAAAGCGACGATTCGGGCCTTGACTGTCGATTATTTGGAACATAAAATGCTGCCGGATATCAAGAAGATGGCGCAGGATGTCGCAGCGGCTCATCAAGCCTCGGTAGAGATGGTTCACTATGAACCGCTCTATAAAAATATGGTCAACGATCCCAAAATGGATGTATACTTTGCCGATGCCTTTAATCGACTCTATGAAGAATTCGGCCTTCGCAGTGACGACTTTGCCGAAGGTTCTACCGATGTGGGCAACGTCAGTCAAGTGACGAGGGTCAGCCAACCGGAAATCTGTATCGGTTACGGTATGTCCGGTCATACGCCGGAATTTGCAGCGGCGGCCGGCAGTGATTTGGGAAAAATGCAGGCCCTGACCGGAGCCAAAGCGATGGCTATGGTAGGCCTTGACGTCATGGGGGAAGAACATTAAGAAAGACGCCGAGAAAAGTAGTTGACTTTTCTCGGCGTTAATGTTATTATATAAAAACCAGCTGCAACGAGACGTGAGAAAGAAAATGTAAGTTTTTTTTGTTGTGCCTGTTTATGGTTGTCAGGTTTTATGAAAAAATTCAAAAACATGCTTGACAAGCTCTTCGTAGTTTGGTAAGATAAATAAGTCGTCGCTACGGCGACACGATGACCTTTGAAAACTGAACAATGATTGAATGAACGCCAGTAAATAAATCTTTGGATTTGTTTATGCCGAGTTTTACTCGGGAGTGCAGGTCATTTTCGCAAGAAAATAACCGAATCAATTCAAACGTCCGGCGAGAGCCGGACACCAAAAACAATAAGTTGAGCTAGTAAGCTCTTCCATACTATCATGGAGAGTTTGATCCTGGCTCAGGACGAACGCTGGCGGCGTGCTTAACACATGCAAGTCGAACGAGAAGACATGAGAAGCTTGCTTCTT